>JBKHAU010000074.1:0-8755 GCA_046542725.1 Opitutales bacterium | reverse complement strand
GCCGCGTCCCTCTTCTTGCTTGTGCGTCGGCAGCTCCTCGGAAATCTCCTCGAGCGGCTGGAAAAAGGGCCGCGCCTGCAGGCTGCTGTCGAGCGCCATGCGGTGGGGTCGTTTATCACCGTAAAAGACCGCGCGCACAGGCGGTCGGGGGTCGGCGAGGAGGCCTTCGAGGGCGGCGTCGGAAGCGGCAAACGCCAGTTCGGTCTGCACCGGCGCTCCGTCGGCATCGCGCACCCGGACGGTGACGGTGGCCTCGTCTTCGGGCTCATAGCCATCGCGGTCGGGCTCGATCGAGACCTCGAGAGACTGCTCGCGCGGGGGCACGATGAGTTCGAGCGAGTCGGTCAGGTGCATCTCGTCGGAGACCATCGAGGCATCGAGGAAGAAGTTGGGCTGGAAACGCTCATCGGGCTTCACCTGAAAGAGCAGGCTGCTGCCCTCGACACGAAGGACGCGGTGCTCGAGCGCGCCCTCGGCACTGGTCGTGACAAGCGCCCAGCGGTCGCGCGCGGGGGCCGCGAGGAGGACGCGAATCGGTTCTCCCAGCGCATGTGGGCCGGGATCGGCGATGAGGCGCAGGCCGCCCGGGCGATAGCCCAGTTCGGTTGCGGCCGAGTCCGAGACCCAGAGCGGCACCTCCGCGGTGACCGGCCGACCGCGGCGCCCGCGGCTGACCCATTCGAGCGAGTAGTAGCCCGTCGTGGGTGGCGTGTAGGTGAAGAGCGCCCGCCCGTCCGGCCCGGTCGCGACGGTCTCGCGGTGGACTTCCTCGGTGACAAAGCCCGACTCGCGCAGCCGATAGTCGCTCTGCGCCGCGCTCAACATGGAGCGTTCCGGCAGGACGCGATACTCCTGCCCGCTGATCTCCGTCCCTCGCTTGCGATGCACATACACCTCACGCCAGCGCTCGCGCACCACCCGCAAGGTGCCCTCGTCGGCGACGGGCTCGCGGTTGGCATCCTCGAGCGTGATCGTGAGCCGCGCCTGGTCAGTCGGGGCGAGGAGACGGGAATCGAGGGCCAGATCAGCGAAATAAGCCTGCTGGGTGACATTGACCTCGCGCCGGGCAATCGTCTCCCGCCGCGAGAGGTCGCGCACCCGGACCTCGAGCAGGTAGGTGAAATCACGTTCCACTTCCCGCTCCGTAGTGAACTCGAAGAACGCCTCGCCGCGCGCATCGGTCTCGAGTTCGAGCCGCTGCAGTTCGCTCGCCGGCTCGAAAAACGCCGGGGCGCGGAGATGCCCAAAGAGCCAGGGCTCGGCCCGGATCGGCCGGGGCTGAAAGCGGTAGGGCTGCCGCGAAATGACGACCTCGACGACCGCGTCCTCGACGGCCCCGCCGGCGTAGTAGTCCACATTGACCCGTCCGCGCAGCGTATCGCCAGGCAGGTAGGGAGGCGTGCTCGTGAGTGTGAGGGCGGCCTCGATCTCGGGGGTGCGAAACTCCTCCACCTGGAAGAGCAGGCTCGGGCGCTGCCACCAGAGCGGCTCCAAGTCCAGGCGGTAGGCCCCGAGCGGCGCATCGGCCGGGAGGGCAGCTTCGAGGGTGAAGCTCCCATTGGCATCGAGCGAGAGCGTGCCGGTCTGCTCGAAGTCACCGCTCTGGGCGCGCAGGGCATAGCGCACCGGCTCGGCAAGGCGGGGAATGGCCCAGGCCTGGTCCGACCGCTCGCGCAGCCAGCCGACGAGTTGCACCGTCTCCCCGGGGCGGTAGAGAGCCCGGTCGGTGAGCAGGTAGGCCTGTCGCTCGTCGACCGCTTCGCGGCTCCAGCCGTTCCAGCCGGCGAGAAAGGTCACCCCGTTCTCGCTCGCCGGATCGCTCGCCACGAGGTGCCAGGAGCGGCGCCCCTCGAAGCCCTCCGGCCAGCGAGTGGTCCAGAGGCCGTTGTCGTTGGTCGTGCCGCGGACGACTTCGACCGTGGCCTCCTCCGCGCTCTCGCCGCGGGGCCGGAGCCACTGCTCGAAGCGCAGCTCGAGACCGCTCTGCGGGGCACCCGTCGCCGCGTCGGCGACAAAGGCCACCAGCTCCCGCCCGACGGTGTGGCTCACGACCACCAGATCGGTGACCGAGAGGGAGGCCCACGCCACCTCCTCGCCCGCGCGGGCGACGACTGCATAGGCGCCCGGGGGCAGGCTCTGCCCGAGGCGGATGCGCTCGAGCACCGCATAGTGCGGCGCGGCCGGCCGCTCCGCCGGTGTGGCCTCGAAGGCAACGGCCGCGTCGGGCAGGGGCGGAGGCGGCTCGGCCGGGCGTCGCCCGTCATTGTCGAGCCACTCTGCGGCCAGGGGATCGAAGCGATAAACCTCGAGCTGCGGCGCCTCCAAGTTGCGCCAGCGCACGGCAAACTGCACCTCCGTCTCGGGACGGAAGGCATGGCTCACGAGCACCTCGAGGGCCGGCCGACGGATGTCCTCGATGGCCGCACGCGCGCGGTTGCGCCAGCGCGCCCAGTCCTCGCGGCGCGTCTCGAGGAGAGCCTCGTAGGCCGCGATGGCTTGCTCGTAGTCGGCGAGAAAGATGCGCTCGCCGCGCTCGTCGTAGCGGATCTCCCCGAAGCGCTGTGCCCACGACCCCAGCTCGAAAAGCGCTTCCGCATACACTTCGGTCCCTGAGCCGGCGTCGACGGCGCGGCGCAGAGCCTCACCCCGACGCACTTGGAACTCAGGATTGGCCTGATAATAATGCGGATAACTCTGCGCCAGCTCGAGGTGCAGCGAAGCGACATCGGCGGGCTCGCGGGCAACCCGTGCGGCGTTTTGCAGCCACTCGCGGCCTTCGGTGGTGCGCAAGCGGCCCCGCACCCGCCCATCGCTCGCGAGCGCACGCACGAGCCGCACATACTCCTGCCGGGCCCGCTCGAGTTCGGTGGAGTTGCCCCAAAAAGCGAGCAGCTCGCCGAGGGGCGAGCGCCCGTTGACCTCGAGCTGAGTCTTCAGTCCGATCGCCTCATAGACCCTCCGCCACGCGGCGTCATCGCGCCCCTGCCGGCCGGCGCGCTCGCGCAGGCTGCGGGCAAGACGGTCGAGGGCGGCCGCATTCTCCTCCAGCCAATCCGTCGCGGCCTCGTCCCATGGACGGCGCTCGAGGCGCACCAGGCGCTCGCAGAGGAGCTCGAGAGCCCGCGCCTCTTCGGCCGCCGCCGCCTCCGGCGGGACCTCCTCCCGCCACTGCGCAAAGAGCGGGGCGGCCTGTGCATAGCTGCCCGCGGCAAAGGCTTCCCAGGCGGCCTCCCGCGCCGAAGGCGGAGGCGCCTCGCCCGCCGCGGACTGCCCCCGGAGAGTGCCTCCGGCGACGCCCCCGAGGAGGAGCAGACAAAGGGAAAGACGAAGCAAAGGGAGGGCGCGGGAAAGATCTCTCATCGGGCTTGCAGAGGTAGGACGCCGCGGGCCCGCCCAACGTTCTCAATTCGACCGTCGCGGACCTTTCGACAGCGAGCGCACTCTCGCGCTCCAGACCTGCTCCGTCGACGGGAAAAAGGCCTGGCTTCACGCCTTGCTCCCGTGCCTCGACGGAATAACCCTCTGACCTCCGGCATCTCCCCTCTATCCATGCGGTTTTCCTTTCCTCTCTTCGTCTGGGCTCTCGGCGGGCTCGCCTCCGCGCTCTCCGCGGCCCCGGCGCGTGATCAGCACGTCGCGGCCGAACTCTTCGCCGAGGTCGAGGCGCTCGCCCCCGGGCAGACCTTCACCGCCGCCGTTCACCTCACCCACGACCCGCGCTGGCACACTTACTGGAAGAGTTCCACGACGGGCTACGCCACCTCCATCGACTGGGACCTGCCCGCGGGCTTCGAGGCCGGCGCGATCCAGTGGCCCGTGCCCAAAACCTATGAAATGGGCGGGCTCGTCGAGTTTGTCTACGAGGGCGAGGCCACGCTGCTCGTCGAACTCACCGCCCCGGAGGACCTCACCCCCGGGACCGAGATCACCCTCGCCGCGACCGTCGGCTGGCTCATGTGTACCGATGTGTGCATCCCCGGTGAGGTCGAGGTGCGCCTCACCCTCCCCGTGGTGGACGATCCGCGTGCGGTCGAACCGGCCCATGAAGCCCTCTTTGCCGCCGCCCGCGATGCGCTGCCCATCTCCGAGGCACCCTACCAGGCCCGCGCCTGGCAGAGCGGAGAGGACATCTTCCTCGCCCTCGAGGGCGATGCCGGGGCACCTCCGGGAGAACTCTATTTCTTTGACGAACAGGTCTTCCTCGAGCCGGTGATGGAACAGCCGCAGCGCCCGTGGGGGGACCAGGCGGTCGTCCTGCGCTTCGCCATCGACTCCGCCGGAGTGGGTGAAGTGGAACGGCTGAAAGGGGTCCTCAAGACCTCCGCAAGCTGGTTGCCCGAGACCGCTCGCGACGGCTGGGTCCTCGACCTCGCCTGGAGCGAGCCCCCCAGTGGCTTTGCCTGGGCGGAACTCGGCGCGCCGGACACGAGCGCGGGATCCCCGGCGACGGAGGATGCGCCGGCGGGCCTGTTCGCCGTCCTCGGGGCGGCCTTTCTCGGAGGACTCATCCTCAATCTCATGCCCTGCGTCTTCCCCGTGCTCGGGATCAAGATCATGGGTTTTGTCAACCAGGGCGGCCAGGAGCGGCGCAAAGTGGTGCTTCACGGGCTCACTTTCACCGCTGGCGTCCTCGCCTCTTTCTGGCTCCTCGCCGCCGTCCTCCTCATCCTGCGCGCGGGGGGCGACGAGTTGGGCTGGGGCTTTCAGCTCCAGAACCCCATCTTTGTCTACCTCCTCGCCGTCTTCCTCTTTCTTTTCGGGCTGAACATGAGCGGGGTCTTCGAGGTCGGCACCTCGGCAGTGGGCGTGGGCGCCGGGCTCACCGCGAAGTCGGGCCTGAGCGGCTCTTTCTTCTCCGGGGTCCTCGCCACGGTCGTGGCCACGCCCTGCGCCGCCCCCTTTCTCGCGCCCGCCCTCGGCGCCGCCCTCGCCCTCCCCCCGGTGACTTCGATCGTCGTTTTCACCTTCATCGCGCTCGGGCTGGCGGCCCCCTACCTCGTGCTCTCCGCCTTCCCCGGACTGGTGAAGAAGCTCCCCCGCCCGGGGCCGTGGATGGAGACCTTCAAGCAGGCCATGGCCTTTCTCCTCTACGCCACCGCCGGCTACCTTTTCTGGGTCCTCGTCGGCCAGCTCGTGGAGAGCCAGGGGTACACTCCCGACGCCCTCCTCTGGGCCATCTTCGGGCTCATTCTGATCGCCGCCGCGGCCTGGACCTACGGCCGCTGGAGCACGCCCTCGCGGCGCGCCCCGGTGCGTCGGGCGGGCCTCATCGGGGCCCTCGCCATCGCGCTGGTCGGCCTCGTCCTCGGCTATCCCGACCGGGCCTACGACCCCGTCGCCCTCGCTGCCAGCGACGCGCCCGCCGTCACCTGGGAGAAATGGGAGCCCGGCAAGGCCGAGGCGCTCGCTGCCGCCGGCCAACTCGTCTACGTCGACTTCACCGCGCGCTGGTGCACCACCTGCCAGGTCAACAAGCAGGCCGTCTTCGGCTCCGCCGAGGTGCGCCGCTTCTTCGCCGAACACGGGGTCGTCGCGCTCAAGGCGGACTGGACCAACCAGGATCCCACGATCGCCGCCGCCCTCGCCGCCTACGACCGCGCCGCCGTCCCCTTCAACCTCATCCACGCGCCGGGGCGCGAGCCCCTCGTCCTGCCCGAGGTCCTCACCCCGGGCCTCGTCCTCGATCGACTGGAGGAGGCCGCCGAGGGCTGAGAGCGGTTGTCGCGAAAAAGCTTTCGTGTCTTGCCGGCCTCGACTTTACAACGCAGGCGACGGCCTTAGCGTGCCTTTCATGCCCCCGCACTCCAACTGGACCTTCCTGAGCAATCACGGGCACGTCATGATCTGCCTCTCGCAGGATCCCGACCGACCGTTGCGGGAAGTCGCGATCGAGATCGGCATCACCGAGCGGGCGGTGCAACGGATCGTGGCCGACCTCGAGGAGGCCGGCTACCTCGATCGGCGCAAGGAAGGGCGGCGCAACCACTACGTCATTCACGACGAGGTGCCTCTCCGCCACCGCCTCGAGGCCCATCGCTCGATCGGCGACCTCCTGCATTGCATCGGCCAGGCCCGCATCGAGGCCGCCGAGCCGGAATGAACAACGACCGCCACGGCCGACGACCGGCCCGCGCTACAGCGTTCGGGGGCTGAGAGCGCGTGCGGCCTCCCCGCGCGGACCTGACCGCATGGCGGCATGGAGCGGGCGACACTCGGGTTGCAACACGCGCAAAGTTTTTCGTGTTTATTTCTGCGTTTTGGGTGGCACTGTCCCTCCCTGCCGCAGGTCGTTCCCTGGTTTCCCGTATGTCGCTAGCTCTCCGCGCAGATCGCCTTTCGCACCATCCCGCCTTCGAGCGTGGTGTGCTCGCGCTCATCGTTTTGGCCGGTCTCCTCGTGGGGCTGGAGACTTATCCGCAGATCGAGGCCCGCCACGGGGCGCTGCTCGATCGGCTCGACCAGCTCGTCCTGGCGCTCTTCACCGCCGAGCTGCTGGTGCGCCTCGCGGCGGTGAAGGGCCGGCCGGATCGCTTCCTGCGCAGCGGGTGGAACGTCTTCGATACGGTCGTGGTCGTGCTCTGCTACCTGCCCGAGACGGGGGCTTTTGCGGCCGTCGCGCGGCTCGCCCGCGTCCTGCGCCTTCTCCGGCTGCTGGAGAGCGTTCCGCGCCTGCAGGTGATTCTCACCGGCATCCTCCGCAGCCTGCCCTCGATGGGCTATATCGCGCTTCTTCTCGGGCTGCTCTTCTATGTCTACGCGGTGCTGGGGGTGTTTCTCTTTGCGGGCAACGACCCGGGGCACTTCGGCCATCTCGGCCGCGCCCTCCTCTCCCTCCTGCGGATCGTCACCCTGGAGGACTGGACCGATGTGATGTACACCGCCTTCCACGGCTCGCAGGTCTATCCGGCGCAGGGGCCGGTCCCCGTCGGGCCCGATCCGAAGGCCTTCGGCTGGGGCGGCGTGCTCTATTTTGCCAGTTTTGTCATCCTCGGTGCGATGGTCATGCTCAACCTCTTCATCGGTGTCGTCCTGACATCACTCACCGAAGCCCACGCCGAGCAGCTCGACAAGGCGGTGCGCGCCACCGGAGCGGCCGACGACCGGGCCGAACTCGCCGCCAGTCTCGACCGCATCGAGCGCGAGCTGCAGCACCTGCGCCGCGGCCTCGGGCGTGGCGACCCCCCCGCCTGAGCGGGTGTTTCCGCCCTCAACCCACGATCTTGGCGTAGGCCGCGAGGTAGCGCTCGATCGTGCCGGCAATGACCTCGGGCGGGAGGCGCGGCCCGGGGAAGGTTTTGTTCCAATCGAGCGTCTCGAGGTAGTCGCGCACGAACTGCTTGTCGAAGGCTTCCTGCGGGCGCCCCGGAGCGTAGCTCTCGCGCGGCCAGTAGCGGGAGCTGTCGGGCGTGAGGACCTCGTCGATGAGGTAGAGCGCGCCCGCCTCATCGAGGCCGAACTCGAACTTCGTGTCGGCGAGGATGAGGCCGGCCTGCTTGGCCGCGGCCGTCCCAAGGGCGAAGAGTTCGAGACTCACCTCGCGGATCTGCTCGAAGCGCTTCCGCCCGAGGAGTTCTTCGCCTTGCTCGACCGAGAGCGGCAGGTCGTGGTCGCCGACCGCCGCCTTCGTCGTCGGGGTGAAGAGGGGGATGGGCAACTTGGCGCCCTCGCCCAGTCCGCCGGGGAGCGACTGCCCACAAAGAGTGCCGAAGGAGGCGTAATGTTTCCATCCGCTGCCGGAGAGATAACCGCGCACGATGGCCTCGAGAGGAAGGGGCCGGAGCCGCCGCACCAGCATCGAGCGCGAGAGCAGCTCCGGAAACTCACGCAAGACGGCGGCCAGACGGGCCGCGTGGTCCGGCACGAGATGATTGGCGACGATGCCTGCGGTCTCGGCAAACCAGTGCAGGCTCAGCTGGGTGAGGATCACCCCCTTGCCCGGAAGCCCATCCGGGAGGATGACATCAAAGGCCGAGAGCCGATCCGTCGCGACCATCAGAAGCGTCTCCGCGTCGACCGCGTAGATTTCCCGCACCTTGCCCGAAGCGAGGTGGGTGAAGGGCAGCTCGGGCCTCTCGAGGAGGGCGCTTTCCGGCAGCTCGGCGCGAAGGCGATCAACGTTCATGCGTTGGTGTGCAGCGATGGGAGAGGCGTGAAAATCGGAAAGCCGCGGAGATTGGAAAACCCACTCACTGGCGGCAATTTTTTTCGGAAAAAGACTTGCCCGCCCTTCTCACGCGCCTAGCTTCACCCACTTTTCCCAAAGATGTCCCGTTCGTCTAGCCCGGCCTAGGACACCAGGTTTTCATCCTGGCGACAGGGGTTCAAATCCCCTACGGGACGCCATTTTTCAAAACCGCTTCACGCTCACGTCGAAGCGGTTTTTTTGTTTTCCGCGATCAGCCTCCGCGCCGCGCATCCCTTTCGAGGGAGCGGCCGTGAGCCTGGTAATCGCATTTGACCGGGCCCGCCGGTCGACGGGCGGACGGTCGAAGAGCAGCAGGACCTGGGGCGAGGTGGACGAGAGGATGGGCGGACCACCGGTGGGCAGATCCTTCGCTGCATGCCGACGGGGACGTCTTCTCTCCCGGGCGCGGTGCTCTTTCGCTGCATGCCGACGGGGACGTCGGCGCTCCCGAGCGCGGTGCTCTTTCGCTCGATGCCGACGGGGACGTCGGAGCTCCCGGGGGCATCTTTCGCTCGATGCCGACGGGGACGTCGGCGCTCCCGGGGGCATCTTTCGTCTTCCAGCGGAAGC
>JBKHAU010000073.1:0-8761 GCA_046542725.1 Opitutales bacterium | reverse complement strand
ACACGACGCCTGCCTCAACCGGCATGTCTTCGTTGATCTCTCGCACCGGCAAGGAAGCATGCTCCTCGAGCAGATCGGCCATGAGCCTCTCGTGGGAAGGGTCGAGGTGCTGGAGCAAGACGATCGCAAGGTCACTCTCCGGCGGGATAGCCGCGAGGAACTGGCGAAAGGCCCGGAGACCACCCCCCGAGGCTCCCACGCCGACCACCGTCAACGGTTTGTGCCCACTCTGCGCCGCATCTTTGCCCTCATCTTGACTCACCTCGCCAATAAGCACCGGAGGATCTTCCGACGCAACCCCCCAACCCTTCAACCCACCACGGGGAGGCGCGCGGCATCGTCCAGGCAGTGGCCCGGACGGCGCTCTCGACAGGGGCTCGGCCGGATCGGGCTCGCAGGGATGGGTTCTCTCGACCATACCGGTTAGGTCCACCCTCCTGCGTTGCGCAAGCGATGCCCCGCCGCGATCGATCAGAGGGGTCGGCAAATCGCTCAGGCCCGGACTGAACTTTTTGCCTCATTTTGCCCCTGAAAGGCAGCCGCTCGCTTGACGCCTCTCTTCCGCTCGCGCAGGAAGATTTGCTGACACTGTGCCTCTATCCCCTGTCGTGATCCTCTCCTACCGTTCCATGGCGACTGCAGATGATGCCGCAAATGCTCCCGGCGCTCGTGCCGAGAGCGTCGCCCTCGCGGCCGCCGGGGAGCACCCACATGCTGGGGGGCGAAGTCCCCGTCTGCTCTTGGTGGCGCCCGACGGTGCTCAGCGGGATCGCCTCCTGCAGGAGTTGCGGGAAGCGTTTCCACATGGCTCGTGGGCGGTCCTCTCCTCCCTTCCGGCGGACTCCGCGTTGGCCTCGCTCTTTGCGAGCGCCGAGCTGGTCCTTCTTCATGAAGCGCTCCTGCCCAGTGGAGAAAGGGCACGTGCAGCCTGCTTTCCGCCGGAAAGCGCGCCGGTCGTGGTCCTGCTGGAAGATCCTGCCGTCGAACGCGCCGTCTCGCTCTTCGCCGCCGGGGCGCAGGAAGTCGTCAACTTGCAGGCCCCCGGAGAGGTCGATTGGTCACGCGTCTGGGGCTTCGCAACCGCCCGGCATGAGCGCTTACAGGCCGTCGCCGCCCGTGCGCCGCGTGAAGCCGGCGAGTCGACCTGGCCCATGTTTCCGCGTTTTCCCGGGTTGCTCTTTGTTGTCGAGGCCGATGACACGCACCACCGCCTGGACGACGGCAACTTGCTCCCCTCTGATGATCCCGATGCCATCGCGCTCGGCTGTCAGGCCGCCCGCTGGGTCCGGGCCCATCGGGGTGCGGCTGATCCCTGCACGACGGAGACCCACGATCCGCCGCTCTTCTACGTCGGAGAAGGCCGTGAGCGACGGACTTTTCTCCTCCATGCCTGCGAGCAGGACGAGCCCGACCCGGCCCGCTGGCTCGTCGTCCTCACCGAAATCACTGCCCTCGACCGTCTCCTCACAGCGCGCGAGGGTGCCATCGAGGAACTCGTGCATGATTTGAAGAGCCCGCTTGCCGCGATCGCGATGGGGCTCCATCTCGGGCAGGAGGCCGGTTCACCAGACGAGCGCAAAGAGATGCTCGAGGTGGCGGAGGAGTCGGCCCAGTCAATGCGCCATCTCATCGAGGAACGACTCGGACGCGGACGACAACTCCGCCCCAGCTGAGTTCGGTGCGATCCCGACCCTTCCGGGCGGGCGTCATTCGGGACGGGCGCCGGCGGGTTCGATCATTCCCAATCGGCGGCGCTTGCGATAAAGCGTGGCGGTGTCGATCCCGAGGATGGCGGCGGCCTCGTCATACCGGGGAACACGGGCCAGAATGCGCCGAATGTGCTCCGCCTCGAGATCGGCGACGGTGACCGGCTGGCCCGGCCGCATGACCGGCTCCTCGCCTGCCCCAAAAGCATCCGGCAGGTCGCGGAGGGTGATTGTCTGGCCGTCGCAGAGGGTCACCGCGCGCTCGATCGCGTTGCGCATCTCGCGCAGGTTTCCCGGCCAGTCATGCGCCAGAAACGCCGCCTCCACGTCGGCATTGAAGCGCATTGGTCCGCGAGCCATACGCGCCGCGAAATAGTTGCGATAGCTCTGCGCGAGAGGCAGGATATCCCCCGGACGCCGTGCCAGCGGAGGCATCTCGATGGTGATGACATTGAGGCGGTAAAGCAGGTCCTCGCGGAACTGCCCGGTGCGCACTGCCTCTTCGATCCGGCGGTTGGTCGCGGCGATGACGCGGAGGTCCGCATGGCGGGGTTTCGTCTCACCGACCCGCTCATAGGTGCGGTCCTGCAGGAGGCGCAGCAGCTTGGGCTGGATGGCGGAGGGGATGTCGCCGATCTCGTCGAGAAAGAGGGTGCCTCCATCCGCCGCCGCGACCTTGCCCCAGGTCTCCTCGACCGCTCCGGTGAAGGCACCCTGCACATGCCCGAAGAGTTCGCTTTCGAGCAACTCGCGCGAGAGGCTCGGGCAATGCACCGTGACAAACGGCTCGGCAGCGCGCCGACTGCGCTCGTGGATGGCCTTGGCAAGCACCGTCTTGCCGGTGCCACTCGGCCCGAGGATGAGCATGCTTGCGTCCGACTCAGCGGCGCGAAAGGCCATCTCGAACGTTTCCTGCATGGCCGGGTCGGAAGAGTCGAGGCGTATCTCCGGTTGCATCGTCGCAAGGTCGTTCTCGAGTTGGTTCATGCGCGTGCGCATGGTGCGGTAGCGCTCGACCTTTTGCAGGACCTGGCGGAGTTCCTCCCCCACGATGGGCTTCGAAACGTAGTCGAAGGCCCCCTGCCGGATGGACTGCACCGCGCTTTCCACCGTGCTGTGCGCGGTGAACATCACGATCGGCAGGTCTCCCTGTTCGAAAAGCAGACGGCTGAGCACCTCGATCCCGCTCTCCCGACCGAGGTGCACATCGAGCAGGACGGCTTCGATCCGGTGCTGTCGCAGGCGGGCAAGAGCCTGCGAACCGCTCTCGGCCACCTCGGTGGAATGCCCCATGTTTTGCAGGGTGAGCGACGCGGTGCGCAGCGTGTTGCGGTCGTCGTCGACGATCAGAATCTTCATCGCGTTCTTCCAAGCAGAACTCTATCCATCCCGAGAGATGGATCCCAAGTCACTGGAATAGATGCACTTGCAAGATAAACCAGAATTCCGGAGGGTGCATTTCGCAGCCCTCGTGTGCGATCTCGTGTGCGCTCTGCAAGGAGCGGGCCGGAATATACGAGGCGCGGCGACCCGCCATCGAGGCCTTGGGGCCCGCTTTTCGTGAGGTCCCGAGGGGGAGACCCTTCCCAGCCAGAGACGGCCGTGGCCTCCGGTTTAGGCTTGAGATCCAAGTCGGTCCACTGTCTGTCGCCGGAACGGTCATCTTCCCGCGCGAAGGTTGATCGCTCGATTGGAACACGGCTTGCGCCCACGGCTTGCGCGCGGTGGCCTTCTTGAGCAACCCCCTCACCTCTGATGTCCGGAGCTTCGACCTCACCTTCGCCCCCTTGGCGGCCGTCCGCGTGGCTCATTGTCGGGGTGGCCACCCTCGTCGGGCTGCTCCTCACCGCAGCACTCTACCCGCAGGCCTTCGCGGACGGCTTCGAGATCCTTCGACAGGGGATCATGCGTTGGCTCGAGGGCGTGCATCCGGCTGCCTTCCTCCTCGCCTTTGCGATCCTGCCGGTCTTCGGCTTTCCCCTCACCTTCTTCTACCTCACGGTGGGGGGCGTGACGGGCAGCCTCTGGTATGCCCTTCCCACCGCATGGCTCGCGGTTCTCACCAACATGGCCCTCACCTACCTGGGCGCTCGCACCTTCCTCCGCGCGCCCCTGCAGCGTTGGGTGGCGCGTCGCGGCAAGCATGTTCCCCAGATCAGTCGAGCCGACGAGTGGAAGGCGATCGTGCTGATGCGCGCCTCGCCCACCCCCTGGCTCCTGCAGAGCATCCTCCTCACCCTCGCAGGGACACGCTTCATTCCCTACCTTGCCTGGTCCCTCCCCATCCAGGGGACGATCGGAGCGACCCTCATCATCGCCGGCGAATCGGTCCTCGCGGGGGACCTGGGTTGGGCCCTTGGCGGATTTTTCGGGTTTCTCGTCATCTCCCTCGGCGCTTCCGCCGTGTGGAAGCGTCATCGTCGCGGGACTGAATCCTCTCAGGCGCCCTCGGCCCACTGAGGGCTGGCACGGACCTTGTTAGAAGAGAAGGCACATCCTGCGCAGGTCGCTTTGCCGGCATGCGCGTTCACCCGCAAACCCAACCGACACCACATGAAAATCAACAATCTCAGAAGCCTCCTCATTCATGAACTACAGGACATTTACGATGCCGAGCACCGTATCCACAAGGAGCTTGAATCGATGGAGAAGAGTGCGCATGCGAACGACGTGAAGGAGCTCTTCAAGAGCCACCGCGAAGAAACGCAGGGCCAGATCGAACGGCTCGAAAAGACCTTCGAACTGCTCGGCGAGAAAGCTCAGCGCACGACGTGTGAAGCGACCAAGGGCCTCATCGAGGAAGCCAAGGAACTGCTGAGCGAGATCGAGGACGATGCCACCAGCGACGCCGCGCTCATTGCCGCCGCGCAGAAGGTCGAGCACTACGAAATCGCGAGCTACGGGACCGTCGCGGCCTGGGCCCATATCCTCGACCAGGACCAGTGCAGCCGCCTTCTCAATCAGACGCTGGAAGAAGAAAAGTCGGCCGACAAGAAGCTGATGCACGCCGCCTCGAAGCTGAATCTCGTGGCGCTGTAGGCCCTCCGTCCCGCTGCAACTTCCGCCGGCCTCCGCGCCGCGCGCTTCCTTTGATAATGGCCCCGCCCGCAACGGCGGGGCCATTGTCTGCGGCGATACGATCCATGCATGGATCGAGGGGGGCGTCGGACCGGTTCCGTCGCAGACCTGTCGTGAAACACGCTTACACTACAGCTAAAGGACTGGAGCGAAGAGGCGGGCGACGCAGCTGAGCAGGCGCTGCCGGCGCCCGAGCCGTTCCCATTCCCCTTCGGTGGCGACCCCTTCGGTAAAGTCCTTCTCGAGCATCGCCTCGACCGCCTCAATGCTGCCCGTGTCGGCGAGAAGGACGACGATTTCGAAGTTTAGGCGCAGGCTCCGGTTGTCGAGGTTCATCGTTCCGACGCCGGCGAGCCGATCGTCGACGAGAAACACTTTTTCATGCACGAAGCCCTCCCGCGCCCGGACGATCTCCACGCCCGCGCGCCGCAGCTTTTCGGCAAAGAACCAGTTCGCATAAAAGCTCAGGAGCCGGTCCGGCGCTGCGGTGGTGAAGATCCGCACCTCCACCCCGCGTAGAACCGTCTGTTCGAGGGCCGACCCAATGGCCGCGCCCGGGGCGAGAAAGGGAGTCGTGATCCAGACGCGGCGCCGGGCGAGACGCAGTGCTTCGAGCACCATGAGCGTGCTGTATTCACGATCGGTCTCCGGTCCCATCGGCACGGCGAGGGCGATGGCCGCACCCCTTTCATTTTCTTCCGGTGCCTTTTGCGCTGCAGGCGCCTCCTCGAGGTTCTCTTGCACGGTGTGCAGCCAGTCACGTTCGAAGACGACGCGCAGGTCGCGCACGATCGGGCCGTGGAGGCAGAGATGGGTGTCGCGCCAAGGCGAGACCCGCGGCTTCCGCCCGAGGTACTCGTCCCCGATATTGATGCCTCCGGTGAAACCGATGCGCCCGTCGACGAGGCAGAGCTTGCGGTGATTGCGGAAGTTGATGTGCCAGCGCGTGAAGATGCCGTGGAAACGGATGTTGAAGGGGTGAACCTCCGCCCCCCGCGCGACGAGGTCACGGCGTTCATCGCTTTTGTGAAAGTCCTCCGAGCCGAAGCTGTCATAGAGCAGACAGACGCGCACCCCACGGTCGACCGCGGCAGACAGGCGCTCGAGAAAGGCGCTACCGGCGCGATCTGTACGGATCGTGTAATAATGCACGAGGATCTCCCTCTCGGCCCCGTCGATCGCGGCGTGGATCGCCTCGTAGGTGGCCTCGCCGTTGATGAGCAGCTTCGTGCGGCATCCAAAGCGCCATTGAAAGGGGCTGAGGTTCTTCAGCGGAAGAAGGTCGGCGTCGGGCAGTTCATCCGCCACTTCGCCATCATCGGGGCCCGGGCCAGAGGGCTCGAAGGGCCACTCGAGGCGGCCGGAGAAGAGTTCCTTGCGGTGGTGCAGCGCGAACATCCAGTAAAATGGGACGGTCAGTGGCGCGAGGGTGACAAGGGCAAAGACCCAGGCAACCGTACCCTCCGCCGCGCGGCCTTCCTGCACCGCATGAAGGGCCGAAAGCACCCCCGCCAACCACGCCACCGCGATCGCCAGCCAAATGAGAGTGCTGATCGTCATGACGAGAAGCAGGAAAGGGGGCACTTCCGCGAGTTTGCACCCATCGGAAGAAGGTTGGACGAGGGTGACATGGGAGGAAGTTCAGCAAGACCTCCGCCACCTCGTCCCGGTCCCCGATGTCGCTTGGACCAGAGCCCTTTTCGGACATTTGGCAGGCTGCCCACGCGGCTCAGTCCATGCACCCTGCCCTGTATGGCGGCCTGGAGAGTGTGCAACGCGCATGAAACCTTCCCCTGACACACGCCCTCTACGGCAAAAAACTCCCCGAAACCCGCCTCGTGAGCGGCCTCGGGAACGACTGGCATGCGCTCTGTTGAACTAAAGGCCATGAACATGATCACCGCCAAGCTTACTCTCCGTCCATTTCTCATCCTCCTCGCCGGGGCAGGGGCGCTCGTCCTCGCCGGGTGTGACGATGGCGATCACATGGAAGACGCCGGAGAAGAAACCGAACGCGCCTTCGAAAACATGGGCGACCCGACTCAGAATGCATTCCGCGACGCAGGCAACGAACTCGAAGAAGCCGGCGATTCCTTCGCCGATGCCATGGGCAACGCCTGGGACAACGTCGAGGATGTGACCTACGAAAGCCGGGAGGACGCTTCGCAGTTCTTTGAGCGCAGCGAGAATTATATCGAAAACAGGTTCGCTTCGTTCCGCAACGAGATGTCCGAACTCAGCGGCGACGCGCGCAACGAGTACGAGGATGCGCTCAACGAAGCCGAAGAAGCCCGGGAAGACTTTCAGTCGAAGGCCGATGACTTGGGCGATGCCTCAGAAGACAACTGGGATGCCGCTTGGAGTGAGGTCGAAGAGTCGTGGAACAACCTCCAAGGCGAAATCGAAGACCTCGAAGAGATGTAGGAATCTATTTTCCTCTTTTCTGCTCGGGCGGAGTGTCAAGGCACTCCGCCCGCCTTCTTGAAGGAGCCCCTGAACCCGGTTCCTTCTCTGTTTTTCTCCGGCCCATTGTTTGGCCGCAGCCCACCGTTGGCCCCCGCGCTTCTCCTCGCTCCCCACTCTCTTTCCGCGCGCTCCCTCGCGAGGGATCGGCGGGCACGCCTTCGGGGAGGGCTAGTCGAGAACGATGCCCGGCGGCGGGCGGAACCGGCCACAGGAGATCGACGGTTGCCCCCTTCCCGGACGTAGCAGGATTGTCATGGCAGCGATTTCTTCAGGTTTGATGGTGCGAAGTTGGGGCATTCTCCGCCGCACCGGAGCGACCTTTTTCGCGGACAACGTGCCGCGCCTCGGGGCCGCCCTCGCCTTCTACACCACGATCGCGGTCGCGCCCCTCATTATCCTCGCCACTTCTCTCGCGTCATTCGTGTTTGAAGAAGCCGAGGCACGGGGACAGATCATGGGCGAGATCGAGAGGCTCGCCGGAGAGCGCGTCGTGGAGAGCCTCGAGACCGTGGCAGAGGCGCGGGCCGATACGCAGGCTGACACGCGCCTGCACACCGTTGGCGGGGTCGTCCTCCTTTTCGGTGCCCTCGTCCTTTTTCGGCAAATGCGCCTCTCGCTCAACTCGATCTGGCGTGTCGGCCCGCCCGAGGACGTCCCCTGGTGGCGCCTCGTCCTCGATCAGGTCTTCTCCACTGCGACGGCCGCCGGGACCGCCTTTCTCCTTCTCGTGTCGCTCATTTTCAGCGCTCTCGTGAACCTGCTCTGGTCCCGCTCCGCTGCCTTTCTGCCGCTCACTGAAGAAGTGGCCCTTGCGATCAATCAGCTCCTCTCCCTGGCGATTGTGACCCTGCTCTTCGGCATCACCTACAAGGTTCTCCCGCAGCGCACCGTGCCCTGGAGGCATGTCTGGACGGGCGCGTTTTTCACCGCTCTCCTCTTCACCCTCGGGCAGTTCGCCTTGAGCTTCTACCTCGGGCGCTCGGCCATCACCTCGGGTTATGGCGCGGCCGGCTCGGTGCTCGCCCTCCTGGTATGGTGCTACTATACCGCGCAGATATTTTTTTTCGGTGCGGAGCTGACGCGGATCTCGACCCTCTCCGAAGGCGGGCGGGATTTCACCGAGGTCGACCGCCAGATGGAGGCAGGTGAAATCATCTGAACATGGCACGCGCCGGACGAGGCGGCGATGGTGGATCTGGCCGCTCGCGACGCTTCTTCTCATCGCCCTTCTGGTGCGCTTCACCCTGCCCTATTTTCTGCGTAGCCAGGCAAATGTGCGACTGGCTGCAATGAAGGGATTTCACGGCCACGTGGAGGATCTCGATCTTGCCCTCTGGCGTGGAGCTTATCGCTTCGAGGGGCTCACCCTCGAGCGTCGCGTGGATGGCGAGCGGGAGCCCTTTCTCGAGGCGGACGTGATCGACTTTTCCCTCGCCTGGTCGGCCCTTCTGAAAGGGAGGATGCGGAGCGAGATCGAGGCCCGGAAGGTCACCCTGGTGTACGTCCCCGTG
>JBKHAU010000072.1:0-8796 GCA_046542725.1 Opitutales bacterium | reverse complement strand
CGCTCAATGTAAGGTCCAGGAGCCGGTTGCGGCCGGCGCAGCGCCAACGACCAGACGTCCGAATCGACCAAAACCATCAGCGCCGAAACTGTTTTGGATCGTAGTTTTCGTAGTAGTCAACGGTCCCAAAAAGAGCCAAAATCTTCTTTTGCTCCCGCCGTTGGACATATTCCGTAAGCGCCTCATTAACCGTATCTTTCTTCGTACGCTTCTTCCCCAGCTTCTGTGCCCGCAGGAGCAGTTCGTCATCGATCGCGAGATTGGACGGCATGTGTGAAAGGCTACACATTAAGATAGGCTCGTCAACGTCTTCCACCGGTCAGTCCTCCGGGCGCTCGCCGGCGGGGGCCATCTTGACGAGGCGGGGATCGAAGCGACCGAGCGGCTCGACGAGGTCTGCTTGGGCGGCCATGACGGCGTGGATGTCCTTGTAGACCATGGGGACTTCGTCGAGGCCGGCGGAGAGCAGGGTGACCCTGTGCTGGAGGAGGTGGCGCTTCACGTCCTTCCAGTTGAATTTTTTGGCCGCCGCGGTGCGGCTCATGACGCGGCCGGCGCCGTGGCTGGCGGAGTGGAGGGAGGCGGCATTGCCGCGGCCACGCACGACAAAGGCGGGGCTCGCCATGGAACCGGGCACGACGCCGAGCACGCCGGCGCCCGCGGGGGTGGCGCCTTTGCGGTGGACGATGACGTCTGCGCCGTCGTGGGTTTCTTTCCAGGCGAAGTTGTGGTGGTTTTCGATGTCGAGCAGGCACTCGGCGCCGAGGTGGCGGTGGAGGGCGGCGTGGATGCAGGCGTGATTGGCGGCGGCGTAGTCCCCCATGAGGTTCATCGCGGCCCAGTATTCGGCGCCGTCGGCGGAGGTGAGGTCGAGCCAGGCGAGGTGGGCGAGCTCCTTCGGCAGCTCTGGGTGCGCCTCGCGGGCGCGCTTGCTGTAGTGTGCCGCGACGGCCGCCCCGGTCCCGCGCGAGCCGCTGTGGGAGAGGAGGGCGAGGTAAGTGCCGGGCTCGAGGCCGAGCTGCGTGTCCTCGACGGTGAAGAGGCCGAACTCGACAAAGTGATTGCCCGAGCCGCTCGTCCCGAGCTGTGCCCAGGCCTTGTCCTTCTGGGCCTTCGTGATGGGGGAGACGGACCAGTCGGCATCGAGGACGTCATGGGCGCGTTCCTTGCGAAAGCTCGCCCCCACGCCGAAGCGGGTCTCGGTTTCGAGGGCGTGGGCGAGGCGCGCGCGGCTGTTGGATTTCTCCAGCTTCTTGGGCGGGAGGTCGAGCACGGTCAGCTTCATGCGGCAGGCGATGTCGACGCCCACCGCATAGGGGATGACCGCGTTTTTCGTCGCGAGCACCCCGCCGATGGGCAGGCCGTAGCCGAGGTGGGCATCTGGCATGAGGGCACCGCGCACGGCGATGGGCAGCTGGACGGCGTGGCGCATTTGCTGCACCGCGTTGTCGTCGAGGTCGCTCCCCCACTGTTGCCAGGGGGCGGGAAATTCGCGGGGGGAGAAGGTTGGAGCGCTCACCTTTCACACCATGACGCGGCCGGGAGGCAGTTCAACCACGCCGAGTGGGGGACGACCGTCTCAGCGCAGGTTCCAGAGGCGAAGGGACTCGTGGAGGAAGCGCTCGAGGGCGACGTCCTCCTTGAGATTGACTTCGAGGAGGCCGGCGAGGCGCTCGAGTTCGGCGGTGAGGCGGGAAAGGGTGTGGGAGGGGAACTCGCCGGGCTCACTCGAGCGGATGGCGAAGAGTCGGGTGGTCTCCTCGATGTCGCGGAAAAGATCGGCGCGCAGGCCTTTGCGCACGCCGGTCTCGTGGGCGGTGCGCTCGTCGTCGTCGAGGTGATCGGGGAGGGTGGCGGCGATCGTCTCCCAGGCGGCATCGCTGAGGTGATCGAGCGCCTCGTTGAAGCGCACGATGAGGCCGTAGGCGCCCATCACGGCGTGGGCGCGGGCGGCCTTGTCGGCGCGCATCCCGGAGATGCTGTCGAGCCATGCGAGGTAGGCCTCACGCCACTCTGACCAGACGGGGTCGCGCAGGGTGCTGGGGCCGGCGGGGAGGCGAAAGTTGAAGCAGCGGCTGCGGATGGTATCGAGGAGCGAGTAGGGGCGGGTGGTGAGGAGGAGCAGGGTGGTGTCGCGGGGCGGCTCCTCGAGAGTCTTGAGAAAGGCGTTGGCGGTCGCGTTGTTCATGCGGTCCGCCTCGTAGACAACCGCAACCTTGTGCCCCCCCTGGTTTGAACTCTGGGAAACTTCGCGGAGAAGCCGGCGCATCGTGTTGGGCTCCTCGCTGCCGCGTTCGCCGATGCGGATCTGGCGCGCCTTTTTCGCCGGGCGCAGGGTGAAGAAGTCGGCGTGGCCGGGCACGGCCTCGGGCGCGACGTCGAGCAGGCAACCGGCGAGGGCGAGGGCGACGAGTTCGAGGGTGACGAGGTCGTCGCCGTGCAGGAGGATGCCGTGGGCGAGGCGGCCACGCTCGAGGGAGGCGTCGAGCACGCGCACAGGCCGGGCATCGGCGAGCTCCGGGGGCAGACTGGCGGCGAGGGTGGGCACGAAGGGCTTAGATCACGCGCTTGCGCAGCATCTTCCAAATGCGATCCTCAACCTTTTCCACGCTCTCGCTCCCATCGACGAGGACGAAGCGCTCGGGAAGGGCTTTGGCGAGCATGAGGTAGCCTTCGCGCACGAAGCGGTAAAATTCGATGTTCTCCTCCTCCATGCGGTCGGGCAGGTCGGTCACGCGGTGCCGGATACGCTCGAAGCCCACCTCGGCGGGAATGTCGATGACGACCGTGACGTCGGGCGTGATGCTCCCGACGGCGAACTGGTTGATGATGTGGACGGGCTCGCTCTGCATCTTGCGACCGATGCCCTGATAGACCGTGGTCGAGTCCATGAAGCGGTCGCAGAGAACGATCTTGCCCTCCTTGATGGCGGGCGCGATGACCTCGCGCACGAGCTGGGCGCGGCTGGCGGCGAAGAGGAGGAGCTCGGCCTCGGGGAACATGCCGTTGCCGTCTTCCGCGTATTTGAGGAGGTGGCGGATCTCCTCGCCGAGCTTCGTGCCGCCGGGCTCGCGGGTGACGACGACATCGTAGCCGGCGTCGGTGAAACGGTCGGCAATGAGGCGGAGCTGGGTCGATTTACCGCTTCCTTCGGAGCCTTCGAAGGTGATGAGGTAACCGCGGGTATCGTCGTCGAGGCTGGGCATGGTCAAATGGTAATGGGGAGGGGTTACGGGAGGTGACTATGGCCTGCTGGGGCGGGGTTGCCAAGGTCCATCCGCAGGGGGGCGGAGGACCGCGGGCGGACTCTGGCAGAGATCGGCGATTCTCTCGTTGGCCTAGACCTCGCCGGCGCTCCAACGCTCGAGAAAGGCCTGCGTACTGGAAAGGCTGGGACTCTCGGCCGTGCGCACATATTGCCCGCTCGTGGCGACCGCCACGGTGAGGCAGGCGAGGGGGGAGAGGCCGAGGAGAAGGCCGAGGCAGAAGCCGGCGTTGAAATGGTCGCCGGCCCCCGTGGAGATCTTGGGATGGGCGACGAAGGGGCCCTTGACATAGGCTGTCGCCTCGCGCGTGGCGCAGGCGGCACCGTCGCGCGGATGGATGATGACGCACTCGATCTCGAGCTGCTGGCGGATCTTCATCGCGGCGGTCTCGAGGTCGCGCGGCTCCTCGCCGGCAAAGGGCAGGTCGAGGACGGCGGCGACCTGCTTGGCTTCGGCGAGGTTCAGCCCGAGGACGGAACGCCCGTGGCCCTGGAAGCGGCGGATCGCGCTGAGGGCGCCGCGCAGGTCGGAGGCCGAGCGCTTGGCCGGGTCGCAAAGGTCGAAGAAGAAAGTGCGCCCGTTCTCCTTCGGCGGGAGGTGAGGCAGGACCTTGGTGAGGAGGTCATTGAAAATGGAGGTGAGGTGCGGGATCATCGTCCAGTTCACGAGGCCGACCAGGTCGGTGCGGGAGAGCAGATCGAAGAACACGCCCTCGCCGACCGAGTCGATGATGCGCTGGTAGGTGAGATTGTCGTAGTCGGCCATCGCCCCGAGCATGATCTTGCCGTCGGAAAACTCGAGGGCGTGGGTGATGCCGGGGCTGCCGAGGCTGGTCGCCTTGCTGCGTTGGGCGAACTCGGCAAAGACGGGATGCACCGGCTGACCAAGCATGCCGAGGTAGCGCAGGTCCACCCCGGCGGCGAGGAGGGCGTTGGCCATGATCGGACCATTGCCCCCGAGCTTCTCGCGCTGCAGCCACATCTCAAAGTTGGCGCTCTTGCCCGCGGCGGCGCTGATCTTTTCGCCCCAGGCCTCGATCGTCGGCATCGGCTCGTAGGCGGTGCCCGGGCCGTGGCGTTTGCCGACGACATGCATGATGCGGTCGACGAAGCCGTCGAGGCCGACGAGAGCCTGTTTGCCGGTCACACCGCCGGCTTTGCGTGAGAGTTCTTCGAGGGTGCGTTTCAGGTTGTCCATGGGGCTAGGGAAGCCACTGAAGCAATCACGCAGCGACTTCAGGGCAAGACCGTTTCTGTCGTTCGCCACACTCCCGGAAGAACCGGGGAGCGGTGCCGGGAGCGTGCGACGGGTCGTCCTTTTTTTGAATTGGCGGGGCTTTCGGGCGGTCCCACCTTGCCAGACGTATGCTTGCCCCCGCCCTCTTTGCCAACCTCGTGACCTACTTCGGGCAATCGAACCTTGCCGGGCAGGTGATTGTCCTCCTGCTCATCTTCTTCAGCTTTGTGGCCTGGACGGTCATGATCGGCAAGTATCTCGACCTGAAGCGCATGCGGGAGGCGAACCGTGGCTTCGACGAGCGCTTGCGGGCCACTTCGCGGGTGATCGCGGTGGACCCCTCGTTCGGCAAGGCGCGCGGTCCCTACGCCACCCTTTCGCGCGAGGCGCTGTCGGCCTTTCACCGCAGCGACCAGAGCCCCTACCTCATCGCTCACGTGGAGAATGCCCTGCAGCGGGCCGTCGCGCGCGTCACCCTCCACTATGAGTCGCGCATGGTCATGCTCAGCTCGATCGTGACGGGTGCGCCGTTTCTCGGCCTGCTCGGCACGGTGTGGGGCGTGATGGATGCCTTTGGCTCGATCTCGGGGCAGGGTGGGGCCAGTGTCGCGACCCTCGCCCCCGGCGTCTCGGGCGCACTCCTCACGACGGTGGCGGGTCTGGTCGTGGCGATCCCCTCGGTCTTTGGCTATAACTACCTGCTCACGCAGACCAAGCTGATGATCACCGAGCTGGAGAACTTCGCCAGCGACCTCGCCGACCGGGTCGAACTCGAGAGCAAGGAGGCCGAGTAGCGATGGCGCGCTCTTTTCATCGCCGCAACACGCTCGAGGCGATGTCCGAGATCAATGTGACTCCGCTCATCGATCTCGCCTTCGCCCTGCTCATCATCTTCATGATCACCGCGCCGTTGCTCGAACAGTCGATCGACATCGACCTGCCCGTCGAGTCGCCCCGCACGCAGCAGGAGAATCCGCCGGCCGTGCAGGAGATCAGCATCGACGCCGAGGGGCGCTACTTCTGGGGCAATGAAACCGTCGACCTCGAGCAACTCGACCGCTACCTTGAACTCGAGGCGCTCGCCGAGGATCCGGCCGTCCTGCAGGTCCGCGCCGATGCTTCGCTCCCCTACCAGAGCGTGATCGATCTCATCGACCTCATCAAGAAGCACAACCTCCGCAAGCTCTCCCTCGAGACGCGCGGTCGTTGAGCCGCCGCCCCTCCCGCCATGCGCCGCACGGAGAAACAAGCTGTCTTCCTCGCCGCCTTCCTGCACCTCGCGGCAGTCGTGGCGCTTGTCCTCGTCGCGATCCTCGGACGCCTCTTCGAACGCGAGCCGGAGATCGTCATGGAGCTGGTCGATCTGGCGGCTTTTGCGCCTGCCGCGCTCGAGGAGCCGGCCGATCCGGCGGCCGAGGCCCCGCCCGAACCCGAGCCGCCCCCGCCGGAGCCGGCGCCGCCCCTCCAGTCCCTCGCCCTGCCTGAGTTCGAGACCCTGCGGCCCCCGCCCGAGCTGCCGCCGGAGCCGCCGCCCCCGACGCCCGCGCCGACGCCACGGCCCGCCCCGCGTCCCACCCCCCGTCCGGAGCCGCGCCCCGAGCCTCCGCCGCCGCGGGTCGACTACGAGGCCTTTGTCGAGCAGCGGGGAGGGCGCATCGAGACCACGCCGGCGGCGCGGCCTCGGCCCCAGCCCACCCCGGAAGTGCGCATCGAGAGCAACGCCCGGGAAGCCCTCTCCACCAGCCTCGAGCGGCCCACTCTGCGCGCCTCGGCCAGTCTCAGTACGGCCCAGCAGGACGTTCTCCGAGCCTACGTGGCGGGTCTGCGGGCCCGTCTCGAACAAGTCTTCGAGCCGGTCGGGCGTCCCGGACTGATCGCCGAGGTGGCCTTCACGGTCGCGCCCGACGGCCGCCTCGAGTTTCGCCTCGTGGCCTCTTCGGGCGATCCGGGGTTCGACCAGTCGGTGCTCGCCGCCTTCCGCGCCGTCGGCCGCTACCGACCGACGCCGGACGGCGAGAGCTACACCTGGACGATTCCTTTCCGCAGCCGCTGAGCGGGCAGGCAAGGGCGCCGGACGGACCAAGGGTGAGCAGCCGAAAGGCGCGCCCGCATCGCCTTTTTCGCTTTCCCCTCCCTGCCGTTAGCGCTCCGCTTGATCGATGCCGGTGAGCGCTTCCTCGAGGTCCCGCACGATTTGTTCGGCCATCTCGCGGTCGATCCAGTAATGCACGTCGCGGCACATGCGGCGGCACTTGACGATCCCGAGGGTGCGGAGACGGGCGAGGTGATTGCTCACCGTCGGTTGGCTGAGGCCCAGCTCATCGGCCAGTTGCGACACGTTGCGGTGGTGCTCGCAGTCGGGCTCTGTCGGCAGCAGCGCGAGCAGACGCAGCCGATTGACGTCGCCAATCGTCCAGAGCCGGCGGGCGAGCTGTTCGGAGTCGTGTGGCATGAGGGAAGGGTTGACGCGCAAAACGTGGGACCTATTGACAGATTGGAATATGTGAATTGATCGAGGGTATCTTTGCAACGCCTCTTTCCCGATTTCCAAGCATGCAATCGTCCGATCATCGTTCCCACTGGTACCGCGGCCAAGGCCTCTGGTCACATGTCCCCGCTGAGCAATGGCAGGACTGGCGCTGGCAGCTGAAGAGCCGCCTCACCTCCCTGACTGAGATCGAGCGGCATCTCGACCTCACGCCCCAGGAGCGGGCGGGCTGCGGCTTTGCCGAAAACAAGCTGAAGGTCGCGATCACGCCTTACTTTTTCAATCTCATCGACCGCGATGACCCGGACTGCCCGATCCGTCGGCAGGTCATCCCGCGCGAGGAGGAGATGTACACCGCGCCGGAGGAAATGCTCGATCCGGTGGGCGAGGAAGGGGCCATGGGGGTGCCGGGCCTGGTCCATCGCTACCCCGACCGGGTGCTCTTTCTCGTCACCAACGTGTGCGCGGCCTATTGCCGCTACTGCACGCGCAGTCGTCTCGTCTCGAACGCGCAGGGTTACGATTTCCACCCCAATTTCGAGAACGCGATCAAGTATATCGAGGAGCATGAGGAAGTGCGCGATGTGCTCCTCAGCGGCGGCGATCCGCTCCTCCTCAGCGACAAGAAGCTCGACTATCTGCTGGGACGCTTGCGCGCCATCCCGCACGTGCAGTTCATCCGCATTGGCTCGCGCGTGCCGGTGTTTCTGCCCCAGCGCGTCACGCCCGGGCTGCAGGAGGTCCTGCGCAAGCACGGCCCGGTCTGGGTCAGTCTGCATTTCAACCATCCGCGCGAATGCACCGAGGAGGTCTACGAAGCGACGGAGCGGCTCAGTTTTGCGGGGGTGCCGCTGGGGAACCAGTCCGTCCTGCTGCGCGGGGTGAACGACGACGTCGACACCATGCGCTCGCTCGTGCATCGACTTTTGCAGATGCGGGTGCGCCCCTACTACCTTTACCAGTGCGACCTCATCACGGGTTCACGCCATCTCCGGGCAGACGTGCGCAAGGGAATCGAGATCGTGCGTGGATTGCGCGGCCACACGACGGGCTATGCGATTCCCCAATTTGTGATCGATGCGCCGGGCGGTGGGGGAAAGGTCCCGATCAACCCGGACTACGTCGAGGAGATCACCGAAACGGCGGTCGTCATGCGCAACTTCGAGGGCAAGACCTTCCGTTATCCCCTCGTCGCAGGGGAGGAAGTGGAAGCGCTTTCCGGAGGGGAGCGCCGCGACTGGGAGTTCGTCGACTGAGCGGAGGGGAGGGCGCCCGCGACGGGAAGCGCGGGGGTTTTCAAAGCGCCCTGACCACCGACCGCGTCTTTCGACCGTTGAGCGGAGCGCGTTGTCTCTCTTCGGGGCGAACGGCGGCTGCTGCTAATGAGCGCAAGAGGTGGGGCTAATAGGTGGAAATAGGCATTGATTTGCCATTGTCAGCCATTACGAGGTGCCGAAGCTATAAGGCATCCTTATGAAATCTCGCTCAGCAGATAAGAAAAATTGCGAGGCAGCGACCGCTCACGAGCTTGTCGTCAAGGCCATGGGGCCGACCTGTAATCTCCAGTGCAAATACTGTCACTACCGTGAGAAATCGGCTCTCTTTCCGACCACCGCAGGGCGGTCGATGGCGGCGGACTGCCTCGATCAGGTGCTTCGCCAGCAGATCGAGGCGGAGCCCGAAGGCCGCCTCGTCTTTCGCTGGGAGGGCGGTGAACCGCTCCTCGCAGGGCTCGACTTCTTTCGTCGGGTGGTGGAGCGCCAGCAGGTGCTCGCCCCTGGTCGCACCATCATCAACCGCCTCAAG
>JBKHAU010000071.1:0-8797 GCA_046542725.1 Opitutales bacterium | reverse complement strand
GACGACGCCTTGCCGCCTCCCCGGCGGCTGTTGCCGGGCACCCTCATCGTGACCGGGCCCATGCTCTGGTGGGGGGCGGAGGTGGAGAGCTATTTTGCCACCCTCGCGGGGCCGGCAGCGGCGGCGGGGTTGCGACAGATCCTGCCGACGGTGGCGCTCGTCGCGCTCGTGGGCACGCTGGTGCTCGCCTTGCGGCAGTGGCGCTCGCGGCGGGATGTCGCGATTGAGCTGGGGGTGCTCGCGCTCGCCTGTGCGCTGCTTCCCCCGCTGCTCTTCTTTGTGGTGTATTTCTGTGGGCTGCACAGCCCGCGGCATCTGGGCGAAGCGGTGCGGGGTGAGCGCCCCTCACATGTCTGGGCGGTCGGCGTGGCCATTCTCCTGGTGACGCTGGGGGGCGCGTTCTCTCTTTGGCAGCTGGCTCCGCCCGGGCACTGGGAGGAGGGGCTCCTGCGCACCGTCTTCATCGGCCTGGCGGCGCTCACCGTGCCCCACATGTTGCTCGTCGATGCGGCGGAGAATCGCGGCTGGCGCGAGCGCCTCAAAGGGGCTCGAGAGGTACCTCAGGGAGGGGCTGCGCGAGTCCATCGGGCGTGAGGAGAGAAGGCGGCAGGGCGGACTCGACCTGGGCGGCAGTGACCACGAGGCGGGTGCGGTCTCCCGAGACGCGGTCCATGAAGTCGATCCGCCGCACGATCCATTGGTCCCCCACCTTCTTCACCGCCTGGACCTCGAAACGCTTGGTCACCTCGCCTGCTTCGTCGAGCGTCTCGACGCGCATGGCGACGTTGAAATTTTCCTCGATGGCGACGCGCACGGCGCCGATCCCGGTGTAGCGCGGGTCCTCCGATGGCGGATAGAGGAGGAAATGGTGGACTCCGCGCCCTTTGAGCCGGCCACTGCCCTCATAGGCGTAATCGGGCCAGTAAAGGAAGGGCATCTGCAGATCGAAGGGGGTGAGGGCGAGGCCGGGCAGGACGGACTCATGCAGGGCGGCGGCGTCAGCTGAACGCGCTTCGGAGGTGGCGTCGTGCGACGGCGAATAGGTCCAGAGACGCGGATCGGCCCCGTTCCACTGGAGAAAGCGCTGGGGCCCGGCGTCCTCGTCCGCCGGGCGCAGATCAAGACGGGTGCGGAGCCAATCGTGCCAGCCGCCGCTGAAAAAGCCTTCGTAGACTCGCGTGGGCGCGCGCCGCGGCTCATGGACAAGCTCGATGGCATAGACAAAGTCGCCCGCCACCGGGAGGCGACGGAAGGCCTCGAGGACGCGGGCTCCCTCGGCCTCATCGAGCCGGGCGGGATCACGCAGGTTGGGCGGGATCCGACCCCGACTTTGGGCGAGGAGCCCATCGGGCACCGCGGCGAAGGCGAAGCACGCGAGCAGGCCGGCGAAGGAAATGAGTCGGAAAGGGCGCATCGGGAAGTCGGGGCGGAGCCGCACAAGCAAAAGCCCGCTGCGAGGTTGGTCGCGAGCGGGCTTTGGAAAGTTCAAAAGAGGCAGACCTAGTTGGCGGGCTGCCCGCCGGCCTGAGGACTTTCCTCGGCGGTCGGGGGGGTGGCCTCGTCATCCGACTCCTCGCGCTCGGCAGCGGCTTCCCCTGCGAGTTGTTCCATTGCTTGCGATGCCTCCTGCAGGTCGGAAGCGGTGGGAGCGGCGGTGGTGCCCCCCACGTCGTCCAGGTTGCTTTCCTCGGCGGGGGTCAGCTCGGGCAGGTCGATGGCCTCTTCTTCGGCCGGACGGGTCTGGATGAGGAAGAGGGTGTAGAGGAGCAACGCGATGATGAAGAAGGCGGCCGCCGACCACTTCGTCGCCCTCGTGAGAACGTTGGTCGTTTCCGCCCCGAAAGTCGACTCGGTCACCCCGCCGCCGAAGGCCGCGCCCATGCCAGCATTGGTATTGGGGCGTTGCATGAGGATGACCAGGCCCATGAACAGGGTGATGAGGACCAGGACGAAAATCAGAAAGGTGATGATGATGCCAAGCATGACGGCTGCTCTTTGCAGAAAAGCGCTTCAAACTGCCGAACCGCCGCCCGACTTCAAGCCCGAAAAGGCGCTGCCGCCGACCAGGACGGTGAGGAAGGCGGTGAGGCGGCCCCTTTCAGCGCGCGCGGAGGGGGTGTCGGTAGGCGCCTTCCTCGTTGCGCTCGAGGTAGGGATCGTTCTGCGGGTCGCGGGGGTCGGTGTCGTCTCCCTCGTTCTCGGCCATGCCCTCGATCTCGAGGCCGGGCAGGATTGACTCGTCAGGGGGGTCGAAGAACTGGGTGAGGCGACGCGCCTCGGGAAAGAGGAGGGCATGCACGTCGTCGACCTTGCCCCCTTTGCGGAGAAGTTCGACCTGCGCGGGAAGGGCACGTTTGCGGAGTTGGTCGCGGTATTGCTGGATCCACTTTTTCGAGACCTCTTCGCGGTGCCCGAGGAAGTAGACATCGGTGAAGTGAAGGCACAGGTCGAAGTAGGGACCGCTCTGCGAGGCGGCGAGCGCGGCACAGTCAGCCACCGTGTAGATGCGGGCCAGGGTGTGGCCCTGCTCCTCCATCCAGGAGCGCAGGGTCTCGAGAAAGGGCCGTGGATCGCGTTCCGGGGTGGGGACAAAGAAGGCGCTCTCGAGCGCGGGGGAGAGGGCTGGCATGGCGCGCGCGAGGTCCTCCGTGGCGGTGAGGGGAGCTTCCGTCTGGGTCTGTTCCCAGACCGCGCGGAAAGCCGCCTCGACGGGCGTTTCGAGGATCACCGGGACTTGCGTGGCATCTTCCATGCCGTGGCGCAGGAGGTAGCTCGCGAAAGCCGCGAGTTCGGAGGGCGGGCCGCCGAGAATGACGTAAATATAGGCCATGGCGGGTCTTCAGGCCAGGGTGGAGGAATCGGTCGGGGCGAAGCGGAAGGCGGCGGTCTGGGCGTGGTGGCGCATCCAGTGGTCGACGAGGACGAGGGCGCTCATCGCTTCCACAATGGGCACGGCGCGGGGCAGGACACAGGGATCGTGGCGCCCCTTGCCGCGCAGTTCGATTGCCTCGCCCGCTTTGTTCACCGTCTCCTGCGCGCGCATGATCGTGGCGGTCGGTTTGAAGGCCACGCGAAAGTAAATCTCCTCTCCGTTGGAGATGCCCCCCTGGACGCCGCCGGAGCGGTTGGTCCGCGTGCGCACGCGCTCGTCTTCCTCGCGAAAGAAAAGGTCGTTGTGCTCGGCGCCGGTCAGATAGGTGCCGGCGAAGCCGCTGCCGATCTCGAAGGCTTTGGTCGCCGGGAGCGAAAGCATGGCCTTCGCGAGGTCGGCCTCGAGGCGGTCGAAGACCGGAGCGCCGAGGCCGGCGGGGACGTGGCGAAGGTGGCAGCGCAGGACCCCACCCACGCTGTTGCCCTCGGCCCGCATCTCCTTGATGCGCGCTATCATGCGTTCGGCGGTGGGCCCGTGGGGGCAGCGCACGGGGTTGGCCTCGATCGCTTCGGGGGTGAGGTCGGTGAAATCCTCGGGCATGGCGATGTCATGCACGCGCTCGACGCAGGCGAGGATCTCGACCCCGGCGGCGAGGCGAAGGATCTTGCGTGCGATCGCGCCGGCGGCGACCCGCCCGATCGTCTCGCGGGCGCTGGAGCGGCCCCCGCCCTCGGCCATGCGGCGACCAAATTTGGCCTCGTAGGTGTAGTCCGCGTGGCTTGGGCGAAAGGCCAGCTTCATCTCATCGTAGGCGCCGGGGCGATGGTCCTTGTTCGCCACGTTCATCGCGATGGGGGTGCCGAGGGTGTGGCCGGCGTCGACGCCGCTGAGAAAGGTGACGGTGTCGGCCTCCTTGCGCGGGGTGGAGATGTCGCTCTGGCCGGGGCGGCGACGATCCAGTTCGGCCTGAATGTCGGCCGCCTCGAGTGGGAGACCCGGGGGACAACCGTCGACCACCACGCCGACGCTGCCCCCGTGGCTTTCGCCCCAGGTGGAAATGCGGAAAAGGGAGCCAAAGCTATTGCCCATGAGGCTGACAAAAGGACGCGCCCCGGCCCGGCGCAAGTGCAAGCCTGGGTTCGTCGGCGGAAAGCGCGGCGGCGAAGGGCAAGCCGTCTCCGGGGTTGCCAGCGGCGGGCTTCCTGCTTCCCTCCCGAAGGTATGACTCGCCTCTTCTGCTTGAGTGGTTGGCTCCTCGCGGGCCTGTGCTGCGCGCCCGTTTCCCTCGTTGCTCAGGATGCTCCCCTCCAGACGGTCGACGCCATCCTCGCGGCGATCTGGCAGGCCAACGGTGGACGGGAGCGGATCGACGCGGTGCAGTCCGTCTACGCCACGGGCACGCTGCAACGCGGCGAGGAACGCCTCGACCTCGTCATCCTGCGCAAGCGCCCGGATCTCAAGCGCATCACCGTGGCGATGCCGGGCGGCGCCTTCCACCAGGGCTTCGATGGGCAGCGGAGCTGGCAGATGCAGGTGCGGCCGGACGGGGAGCGGGAGGTGCGGCCGCTCGAGGGGCCGGCGAAGAGGGAGTTCGAAGCCGATCGCCATTTTCTCGACGTCCTCCTGATGGTCCCGGAAGACGGGCTCGAACATCGCCTCGAAGGGGTGGAATATGTCGGTCGAGCGCCGGCCTACGTGATCGAGACGCTCCTTCCGGAGAAGCGGCGGCTCGCCTACGTGGATTCGCGCACGCTGCGAATCCTGCGCTTCGAGGAGTGGCCGCGGGAGGGCGAGGGCGAGGTGGTGACGATCGAGGTGTCGGACTACTCGCGCGTGGATGGCGTCTGGTTCGCCCGGCGGGTGGAGCGCTTCCGCCCGGGCGAGGAGACGGTGGTGGTGCAGTTCGATACGATCGAGCTGAACACCGGGCTTTTCGACACGGTGTTTGCCTATCCGGAGGGCGACTGAGGCCTCGCATGCCGCAACGCTCGAGAGGATGGACGCGGCGACGGCTGAGCTGGGGCTTGGCGATGGTGGCTGCCCTCCTGCTCCTCGGGGCGGGCGGTGCCTGGATGGGCGAGCGGTGGCTTCCAGGTTGGGTGGAGGATGCGGTGCGCGCACGGGCGGCGGCGGCCGGAATGCGGGCGGAAGTGGCGGTCGACTACGTGAGTCTCGGAGGGGGCGCGCTGCGGGAGGGGGAGATCAGCGCCGAGGGTCTCGAGGCGAAGTTTGACGAGGCACAGTTGGGGTGGTCGCTGGGCGACCTCCTCCGCGGACGCCTCGAGACGGTGCGTGTCGGGGGCCTCGAGGCGGCACTCGATCTCGCCCGCGGGTTTCCGTCGGAGGGCGCCGCCGACGCCTCCCTCGCGGTGGCGGAGCAAAGCGGCGCGCGGGTTGCGGAGGCTTCTGTCGGGCCCGCTCTCCTGGGCTTTCCGAACGGAAACGGGGACGATGGGGAGGGGGCATGGTGGTGGGACATGCCGGTCGGCGAGGTTTCGATTCCCGCGGCGCAGGTCACGCTCACCTACGGGCCCAAGCGTCTGCCCTTCCTCGCCGACCTCGAGTTCACGCGCGATGAAGCGGGACAACGACTCGACTTTTCAGCCGACAACGACGGGGGCTTCTCCGTGTGGACGACGGCGAAGAGCGAGCCGGCGGGGCCGGACTGGGAGGTGCAACTGGACTGGAAGGGCACGCAGCCTCTCGAGCTGGCGGACTGGCTTCTGCCGGCGGGGCACCCTTGGTCCCCGCGTGCCCGGTTGCCGGCGATGGTGCGGGAATGGTCGCTGGGGCCGCTCGAGTTCGAGGCGCTGGCCGAGGGCGAGGGGCCCCACCTGCGCACCCTCAGTCTGCTCGCGACGCAGGGTGCCAGCGAGGTGGCGTGGGGAGAGGGGGGCTCGGTCGAACTCGCGGCGTCGACGCTGGGCGTGGGCATGCGCGAGGGCCGATGGTCGCAGCTCGAGGCCGTTCTCGACGTGCAAAAGGTCGCTCTCGAGGGCGGTCATTTCTCGCCCTTTTTGCTCAATATGGGATGGACTCCGGAGGCCCCGGCTCGCCTCGAAGTGCCGAGTGTGACCTGGCAGGGGGACGACCTCATGCGGGCCTCGGCGGCGGTGCGTGGCTTTCTCCAGCCGGGGGGTGAAGCAGAGCTGCAGGTCGCCTTCAGCGAGGTGCGCCGGGGAGAGCTCGTGCTGGCCCCGTTCCGCTGGTTCGCGCAGCAGAACGCACATCACCTCACGGCTCGGCTGAGCCCGCTCTGGCTCGAGAAAACGCCCTCCTGGCGCCTCGTCGAGACGCGTTTCGAAGTGCGCAACGCGCCGGCGTGGCGGCCCGGCTCCCCGCCCCCGGCGGGCCAATGGGCGGTCGAGGGGCAGTCCGTCCTCGAATACCAGCCGGAGCTGCGCAAGATGCTCTCGCTTGCCGCCTCCGCCCGCCCGTCGGGCGAGCACGCGGTGGCCTGGGAGGGCCGCGTCACGGGGGAACTCGAAGAAACGCTCGGGGAACTGGAGGGCGCCGTCGAGTCCGGCGGCCTGCACTTCTCGGGCACGGGGGACTGGGCCCTGGCGGACTTCATGCCCTACCTCTTTCCCTTGCATGAGAGTTTGCGGGCGCTCCGGGGAGACGGGGCGCTGCACTGGACGCTGGAAGGCCGGCCGGGAGGGCTGCTCGGTGTGCGCACGATTCTGCGGGTGGTCCTCAACGATGCCGCCCTCGCCGACAGGCAAGGGGACTGGGCCCTCGAGGGGGTCAACGGCGAGCTGGTCTTCGACCTGCAGGGGATCTTTCCCGCCTCGCGCGGCGAGCAGGTGCTGCGGGCGAAGCGGTTGATGGTGGGGGAACGGGCGCTCGAAGACGTCGAACTGCGCTTTCGCCTGTCCCATCTGCGGCACCTCGAGGTCACCCACTTCGAGGGCTCCTGGATGGACGGGGAGGTGGCCCTCCAACCCTTTGTCGTGAATCCGCTCGACCCCGCGCTCGAGACCGAGGTGATCTTTCGCTCGATCGATGCGGGGGCACTCATGGCGGGGATGGGGGAGCTCGCAGTGCGCCTCGAAGGGCGCCTCGCGGGGCGGCTGCCGCTCAGCTATCGCCCGGTCGAGGGGTGGCAGTTTGCCCGCGGCTACCTGCGGGCGCTGAGTTCCCCGCCGGCGATCCTGCGGTTTGTCGACCGCGCGGCCCTCCAGCGCTATCTGCAGCTTCCCGCGGCGCTGGGCGAGGACCGCCGTGAGGCGGTCATGGATGACCTCATGCGAGGCCTCGCGGTGGAGCGCCTGACGATCGACCTGCTCAACCCCGAAACGCCGCAGCAGCCCCTCCTGCTCGAATTGGAGAGCCGTCTGGAGACTCCCGAAATCGTCCTCGAAGGGCTGCACCTGAGCGTGCCGGTGCGCGTCCCGGAAGGCCTCGAAGGCCTTCGCGCGGTTCTCCTCCTGCTCTCCGGTGGTACTTTTGGGCGATGAATTCACACTCGCCTCGTAACGGTGCCCCGCGCACAGTTGTGCGCGCCATGGCGGACGATCCCGAGCCCCACATACATGCGGTCCTGACGGGCGACTTTGTCAGCTCGGAGGCGATGCAGCGGACGGGTGATCAGACCCTCGGCGACCTCCTCCGGGCCGCCACCGCGGAAGCGGGCAAAATCTTTGACCGGGCGGGCTTGTCGGAGGTCGATGTCTTTCGCGGGGACCGCTGGCAACTCCTGGTGCGCGACCCGGGAGAGGCCCTCGCGGTGGGTCTCTTCCTGCGCGCCTGGGTGCGGGCCCAGGGACCGTCGCAGCGCCCCTACTGGGATACGCGGGTGGGCCTCGGACTGGGGCGGGTGGAGCGACTCGATGAGGCGCGGATCTCGGAGAGCGAGGGGCCGGCCTTTGTCGCTTCGGGCGAGGCCTTGGACGCGCTCCAGGAGGGCCCCGCCAGTCAGCGCCCCCGTTTCGGCGTGGTCGGGGCACCGGCGGGCTTGCCCCTCGACCTCGTCGCTTCCCTCGTCGACACGCTCGTGCAGCACTGGACCCCGAAACAGGCCTGGGCCGTCATCGGTCGGTTTTCCGGCGACTCGCACGAGCGGATTGGCCGCACCTTCGAGCCGCCGATCTCCAAGCAGGCCGTGCGCAAGCACCTGGACCGCGCCGGCGAGCAGGTGGTCTTCCGCGCCTGCGCTTGGTTTCGCGACTCCCTGCAGACTCCTCGTCCAAAGTGAACCTTCTTAGGTTGTTTTTTGCATAAACAATATACAGAGGTTGTCTTTCCTCTCCTGTCTCATGTCTCTCTCTGTCACCGCTCTCTTCACCTGCCTGCTCCTGGCCCACCTCTTGGGGGATTTTGTCCTCCAAACGGACGAGGACATCCAGCACAAGCGCCGGGCGGGGCGTTTCGCGAAGCACATCCTGATCGTGGCGGGCCTCTCCTATCTCCTCGTCGGGGTCTGGACAGCGTGGTGGATCCCCCTTGTCATCGGTCTGACGCATGCCCTCATCGACATGGCCAAGCTGCGCCTCGAGACGGCGGGCTGGACAGGGCGGACGCCCTTTTTCCTCGATCAGGCGGCGCACCTCGCGGTGATCGTCGGACTGGCGCTGGGAGCTGAGCATCTCGGATTGGCGGACAGTGGCTGGCCAGAAGTGCTCGGCCCGCTTTACCTGCAGGGATGCCTCTTGCTGAGCGGCTTCATCCTGACGGTCTTTGCCGGTGGATTCGTCATCGGCATGTGGGTGGAGCCCTATGCCCGCGAGGTCGGTCTTCCGGGAATGGAGATCGAAGGCGAGGTCCGCCCGGAGGCGGGGCTCGCGAAAGGGGGCATGGTGATCGGTCAACTCGAGCGCGGGCTGATCTTCTTTTTTGTCCTCGTGGGGCAGCCGGAAGCGGTCGCCTTTCTGGTCGCGGCGAAGTCGGTCTTCCGCTTTGGTGAACTCTCGAAAAGTCGCAAGG
>JBKHAU010000070.1:0-8893 GCA_046542725.1 Opitutales bacterium | reverse complement strand
CTAGTCGCTCCAGTTGCCGATGTCGTCGGCCGTGCCGGTCTGCTTGTCCGGTCCCATCGACCAGACGTCGGGGCCGGTGGAGTTTCGGGTGCCGGGATATTGATATTGATAGGGCGAGTTCCACGGGTCCATCGGGATCTCCTTGAGGTACGGTCCGCGCCACTTGCCTCCTCCCGAGGTCGAGGGCGCGGAGACGAGGGCCTCAAGGCCCTGCTCGGAAGTGGGGTAGGAGCCCATGTCGATCTTGTACTTGAGGAGAGGCGCCTCGAGGGTGTTTTCGACAAAGAGTTCGGCCGCGTTTTCGCCGCTGCCCTCGAGGATGCCACCGAAGGAGACCACGAGGAAGCCCGCGAGGACGGCCAGCAGGGCCAGGACGGTGAGGATCTCGATGAGGGAGAAACCGCCGCGGGAGGTGAGGCGGCCGTGGCACCGGCGACGGGCCGCGGGGAGGGAGTTGTGCATGCTCATAATTAACCGTGGTGAGAGAACGAGGTTGCAGAGGAAAGGTTCAAAACCGGCCTGCTCCCTGGCAACGCCTCATCGCCGGCCAAGTGCGACGATTGGGTTACACCTGGAAGTAGCGCACCCCCGCGGCGAAGATCGGCTGCGCCTTGGGCCCGGGCACATTGAGACCGACGTGGGGGCCGGCCCGCTCGCTGTGGCCCATTTTGCCGAACACGCGGCCGCACGGGCTGGTGAGGCCTTCGACGGCATGGAAGGAGCCGTTGGGGTTGTGCGGCAGGGCGTGGGTCGGTTTGCCGGTCTCGTCGACATACTGCGTGGCGATCTGGTCGCCAGAGACGAGGCGGCGCAGGACCGCCGCGCTCGCGACGAAGCGCCCCTCGCCATGCGACATCGCGATGAGGTGCTCCTCCCCCAGTTCACACTGGGCGAGCCAGGGCGACTGTCGCGAAACGACCCGCGTCCGCGCATAACAGCTGACGTGGCGCTGGAGGAGGTTGTGCGTGAGGGTGGGGTCCTCCGGGCTCAGGGGGCGGATCTCGCCGTGGGGCAGGAGGCCGAGCTTGATGAGGGCCTGGAAGCCGTTGCAGATGCCCAGGACAAGTCCTTCGCGGTCTTTCAGAAGCTGCATCGTGGCCTCGGCGAGGCGCGGATGGCGGAAGGCGGCGGCGATGAACTTGCCCGAGCCGGCCGGCTCGTCGCCTGCACTGAAGCCGCCCGGGATGAAGAGGATCTGGGCGTCTTCGAGGGCTTTCGCGAGTTGCTCGATGGAGGCGGTGACATCCGCCGGGTGGAGGTTGCGAAAGAGGACCCGCTCGACGTCGGCCCCGGCGGCGCGAAAGGCGCGACTCGAGTCGAACTCGCAGTTCGAGCCGGGAAACACAGGGATCACGACGCGGGGGACCGCGTGCTTCGCGCGGGCGGTCTGGAAGGTCGCCGGCTCGAACCGCACCTCGACCGGCCGCTCCTCGCTCGCGGCCGCCGCGCGGGTGGGAAAGACGGACTCGAGGGGCGCTTCCCAGGCGCTCTGGGCTTCGGCGAGGGAAAGGATGGCCTCGCCATGGCGCAGGGCGGGCTCCGGGACGGTCGCGCCGATGACGCGAAAGGCCTCGGAGGGCGCGGCAAAGGCATCGCCCACCTCGAGCAGGAGGTCGCCGTAGAGGGGCTGAAAGAGCTGCGCGGCGGGCAGGGCGTCGGCGTGGAGGTGGACGCCGACCTGGTTGCCGAAAGCCATTTCGGCCACCGCCACAGCGATGCCGCCGGAGCCGATGGCGCGGACCGCGAGCACGTCTTCGCTTCCGATGACCGCGGCCGCGGTGTCGAGGAGGGCGGCGGCGGCCTCGAGCCGTGGCACACCCAGGGCGTCGCGCGGGAGGGCAAGGTGGACGAGGCGGTGACCGGGTCCCTTCAGCTCCGGTGAGCGCACGCGGCGCACCTCGACCGGAGCGACGGCAAAGGAGACGAGGGTCGGGGGCACGTCGAGTTCGCCGAAGGAACCGGACATCGAATCCTTCCCGCCAACCGCGGCGGTCTCGAGGGCCTCCTGCGCGCTGAGCGCCCCGAGGAGGGCGGCAAGGGGCTTGCCCCAGCGCTCGGGGTCATCGCGCAGGCGCTCGAAATACTCCTGCAGGGTGAGCCGCGTGCGCCGGCGTTCCCCGCCCGCCGCGACGACCCGCGCGACAGAGTGGAGGACCGCCGTCTGCGCTCCGTGGAAGGGGCTCCAGCTGCTCACGAGCGGATCGAAGCCGAAGCTCATGATCGTCGCCGTCGTGGTCTCGCCCTCCAGCACCGGGACGAGCGCGACCATCGCCTCCGTCGGCGTGGAGCGGGTCTCACCGCCGAAAGGATGCAGCACGGAGCCCGCCCCGATGGTGCTGTCGAACATCTCGATGAGCCCCTTTTGCGAGGCGTGGGGCAGGCTCCCGAGGGTCTCCCGCCAATGGGCCGCGACGTCCTTCGGGGCCCGCCCGAGGAGGGGCGAGGCCGCGGGGTCGGGGGCGCCCACGTGGGCGCGCTGAAGCTGGCGCACCCCGTTCGAATCGAGGAATTCGCGGCTCAGGTCGACCGTCGTCTGGCCGCGCCAGGTCATGCGCAAGCGGCCGGAGTCGGTCACCCGGGCGACGGCCGAGGATTCGAGGTTTTCCGAGGCGGCGGCGCGGTGAAAGGCTTCCACATCGTCGGGCGCAAGGACGACCGCCATGCGCTCCTGGGACTCGGAAATGGCCAGCTCGGTCCCGTTGAGCCCCTCGTATTTGCGGGGCACGGTGTCGAGATCGATCTCGAGGCTGTCGGCCAGTTCGCCGATCGCGACGGACACCCCGCCGGCGCCGAAATCGTTGCAGCGCTTGATCAGCCGCGCGACCTCGGCGCGACGGAAGAGCCGCTGCAGCTTGCGCTCGCAGACCGGGTCGCCCTTCTGCACCTCGGCCGAGTTCTCCAGTGCCTGGGCGTCGTGGGCCTTCGAGGAGCCGGTCGCACCTCCGATGCCGTCGCGACCGGTGCGCCCTCCGACGAGGACGATGACGTCGCCGGCGGCCGGCTCCTCGCGCCGCACGTTTCCGCGCGGGGCGGCGGCGATGACGGCGCCGATCTCGAGCCGCTTGGTGACGTACCCCGGGTGGTAGACCTCGCGCACGAGGCCGGTGGCGAGTCCGATCTGGTTGCCGTAGCTGGAGTAGCCGTGGGCCGCCTCGCGGGTGATCTTGCGCTGTGGCAGCTTGCCCGGGAGGGTTTCGGCAAAGGGTGTTCGCGGATCTGCCGCGCCTGTCACGCGCATCGCCTGGTAGACGTAGCTGCGGCCCGAGAGGGGATCGCGGATGGCGCCGCCGAGGCAGGTCGCGGCTCCGCCAAAGGGCTCGATCTCGGTCGGGTGGTTGTGCGTCTCGTTCTTGAACATGATGAGCCACTCCTCGCTACGCCCATCGATCTCGACCGGGACGACGAGGCTCGCGGCGTTGATCTCGGCCGAGATCTCGAGGTCGTCCAGCTTGCCCGCGCGGCGGAGATGCTTCATGCCGATGATGGCGATGTCCATGAGGCACTCGGGTCGGTCCGTCGCGTCCCCGTAGAGCTCGGCGCGGATGGCCCGGTAACGCTTCCAGGCGGCCTCGATCGGTTCGACGAGTGCCCCCTCGGCGAAGGTCACCTCCTGCAGTTCGGTGAGAAAGGTGGTGTGGCGGCAGTGGTCCGACCAGTAGGTGTCGAGCAGCTTGATCTCGGTCAGCGTGGGGTCGCGGCCCTCGCCGCGGAAGTGCTCCTGGCAAAAGGCGAGGTCGGCCCCCGTCATGGCGAGGCCCAGCTCAGCGAGGAGGGCGGCAAGGCCGTCGGCGTCGCGCACGCGGAAACCTTCGAGAACGGGCACGGGGACGGGCTCTGGGATCGTCGGGGTGAGTGTGGCGGGCTTCTCGAGAGCGGCCTCCCGGCTGTCGACGGCGTTGATCAGATAGCGGCGGATGCGCGTCAGGTCCTCGGCTGCCAGTGCTCCGAAAAAGGCGTAGACCGTGGCCGTCGCGACGCGCGGGCGGGCCTGGGTGACGAGTTCGATGCACTGGGCGGCGGAGTCGGCCCGTTGGTCGTATTGACCGGGGAGGTATTCGACGGCGAGCAGGGTGGCGTCGTCGAGTGACGGGAGAGCCTCGTCGTGGGCTTCGTCGACCGGCGCCTCGGCCAGCACCATGTCCACCACGCGGGGCCAGTCGGCCTCGCTCACGCCCTCCACGTCGTAGCGCACAAAGAGACGCAGGCCAACGAGTTGAGGCAGGTCGAGGGAGGTGCGCAGGTCCTCTTCGAGGGCCTGCGCTCCCTGGCGGTAGGACGGCCGTTTTTCGACATAGAGCCGGTGGATCATGGCACGGTTGTGGGGACTCGGGCGGATTTGGGCAACCGCGCTCTTCGTCGGTGTCTGAGGCCACGTTGGAGGGCGCGGGAGTCTGCAAGGAGGGGCGGACGAGGCCGAAGCGCAACCTGCGCGCCGGGCCCGGAAGGAGGATTCGACGCAGCAGACCGGCCTTCGCGGCGGAGATGGGAATCCCGCCGCGGGTTCGCTCCCACCGTTCGGCGCGGTGCTGCCGGCGTCGGGACCTACTCTTGAAACAGGAGGCGAAGAAAGACGGGGGCGTCGCCGTCGAGCTCTCCAGCCGGGAGCGTCGCTTCGAGCACCTCGATGCCGTCCTCGAGGCTCACCGCCCGGGGCGAGATCCCACCGTCCGACCACTGTACGAGATCGCGGGACCACTGCAGTTGCCCGTAGTCAGCGGGGAGGGAGGCCCGGCGGGCGTAGCGCACGGTGTGCGCGCTGCCCAATCCGTCGATCATCCAGGCCAATGGGGGGGACGAGGGGGTCCACGGGTCGCCTCCGGTGAGAAACTCCAGCGCATTGGAGAGGCCGTCGCCCTCGGGATCGGCACCTTCGCCCCAGAGGGCGGCCTCGAGCGTCGAGTCGGCCAGCTCTGCCGGGCTGAAATGGGCCTCGAGCCAAGCGATCCACGCGAGCCCAGGATCACTTTCGGCCGGCTCGGCACAGGCGCCGACGGTGAAGGTGGCATTTTCCCCGAGGGTATTGCGCTCCCCGCCTTCGGGCACCGAGTAGGTGAAGTAGTAGCTAAGCGTCTCGCCTGCCGCGGCCGTGAAGCGGTAGGGAACGTTGGGCTCGATGATGACCCCGCCAAGGTTCAGGTAGAAGATCACAATGCTGCTGCCGACGCCCGCTCTGGAGGGTATGAACGTGACCGTCGGGTTCTCCGTGTCGGCGGAAAACTCCACTTCGAAGTCGCCGCTGGCGGAGGCCGTCCGGCAGGGGGTGGGTGCATTGGCCGTGATCCCCACCGCGGTGGACGTCGTGCTGAGCCCGTCGGAGTCCAGCGCCCGGACCGTCAGGACGTGTGCTCCGATAGGCGGCGACCACGCAAAGGTATAAGGCTCGGCAAAGCGCGTTCCCAGATGGATCGCGCCATTGAAGAGGTCCACCCGCTCGATCGTGCCATCGGTATCGGAAGCTACCGCGGAGACCGTCAGCGGGCGTCCCGCGATGACCTGATCTCCGTCCGAAGGGTTGAAGAGCGCGGTCGAAGGCGGTCGTGCCGAGAGCGCGCCGACGAGCACCTCCATGCTGTCCTCGTCGCGGCGGCTCCCGTCATCGACCGTGACGCGAAAGCGGTAGAGCCCCTCCTGGGTGAGACCGCTGACGGCCGACGCGGCGGAGCCGGGCGTGGCGATCGTCGCCACGGCCGGACCGAAGACCTGTTCCCAGGCATAGCTCAGGGAACCCCCGTCGACGACCGTGCTGGCGGAGGCATCGAGCGAGGCCGAGGCGAGCGTCGGCGCGACGATGAGATCGGCCCCGGCGTCGGCCACGGGCGGGGTGAAGCCGAGCGGGCCGGTGCGCGAGAAGGTCAGGCGGCCCAAGTTGAACTCGCCCCCCACCACCCTCAAGCGCAGGACGTGCTGCCCGGCCGGGAGGGCGATGCCTTCAAATACCTCGGTGGCGAAGGTGTTCCAGTTGCCGGTAGAGGCGACCGGGAAATCCGCGCTGGCCCGGCGCCCGTCGACTTCGAAGTAGAAGGGGCCGCCGCCGGCCGCATTGCCGCTGGCGTAGCGCAGGCTCAGGTCATACCGCCCGGCCTCGGCCACCTGCACGGTGTATTCGAGCCACTCACCGGCGTCGAGCCACCCGACGGTGGCGCCTTCGCCACTGACCTCGCTGGCGTCCACGTCCTCGAAGGGCCGGTATCCGCCGTTGTTGCCCGGGGAGTTGTCGCGGTAGGCAATGTCCTGACCGTTGCCGCCCTCGAAGCGGTCATATGCGGCCGCTTCGAAGGTGCCCGGAAGCGCAAGGGGGAGCCCACCAAAAGGCATCTGCTCTCCCACCACGACGGTGACGAACTCGCTCAGCGCGACCTCGTTGCCGGCAAGAAAGCGGGCGTAGAAAGTGTGGCGTCCGGCGCCGAGTCCCTCGGTGAGGAAGACAGCGGGGGCTTCCGCGAGGGTCCCCAGAAGGGTCGTCCCGTCGTAGAGCTCGACCCCGGTCAGACCACTCGTATCGCCCTCGAGGTTCACCGTGAGGGGCACTCGCCCCCCGACGGGCGCGACCGCGAACGGCGTCGCGAGGGAACCGGCAAAGGGCAGGTCGGCACTCGTCGCGAGGGAGCGCGGCGGAACCTCGAGAGTGGCCCCGTCGGAGAAGGTCACGAGCCGCGGGGTCTCGCCGTGGTTGTGCGCGACATAGGTCTTGGTCCCGTCACGGTCGAAAACGGCGGCGAGCGGGTCGTCCGCGGTGATCGTCGCCTCGACCCGGCCGAGGGCGTTCATTGCATGCAGCCAATAGTAGGTCTGCGCGTCGGAGACGCCGAACTTCAGTTCGCGACCGGGATTGGCGTCGTAGAGCGCGATCGCCGCGGCGGGGTCGATGAAGGCGAGGAACTGCCAGTAGATGTCGTGCCAGAGGTTGGGATTCACCGCCTGGTTGAGGATCCCCGTGTTAGCGGCCATCTCGGTCCAGAGCTCCTCGGCGTAGGCGCGGATGTGCCCGAGGTAGAGCGAGCCGCCATGGATGGGGTAGAGCTCGATGCCGTAGGCCGCCGCGATGTCGCCGGTCCAGAAGGTCTGGTTGTCATACCCGTTGCCCCAGATCCGGGAAGCGAGGGCGTAGCCGTAGCCGGGCTTGAAGGTGCGCTCGTGGATGTCGAACCAGTACTCCTCGATCGCCGTCTGCTCGGTCGTGTAGAGATAGATCCCGAGGTCGCGGATCGCCTCGTCATCCGTCACCGCACCCCAGTGAATGAGGGCGGAGGCGAACTGCATGCTTTCCGAACTCGACTCCTGGTCGTTGCCGAAGGGGAAGGTGGCAAAGCCGTTGGCCCAGGAGTGACCGGCGAAGGGGCTGAAGCTCCGCAGGAAGGGGAAGAGCGGATCATCGCGGTCGGGGCTGGCCGCGTCCCGGATGAGCAGATCCACCATGCCTCCCCATTCGTCTGCCCACCCGGGCTGAAACTGCTCCAGAAAGGCCGCCGCGTGAATGAAGTAGCCCCAGTGGAAGTGGTGGTCGTTGAGGTTGGTGTCCTGTCCGTGGCCGCTCGGATAGCCCAGCAGCGCGCTCCAGGTGGAGGAGTAGTGAAAAAGGAAGGCGACTTCTCCCGTCTCATAGGTGAGCCAGTCCTCGAGCCGCTCCTGGATCGTCGCGAGGATCTTGTCGCGGGCGCTGAAATCACCCGTCTCGTGCGCGATTCGCGCCGTCTGGATGAGCCGGTTCATGACTTGCCCTTCGTTGTAGGAATCGGTCCAGGTGGCGAGGCTGTCGCCGGCGAGGGCGGAGACCTTCCCGTGCAGCTTGGCCGGATCGAAGCCGGGGCTGTCGACCCCCCGCGCGGGGAGGGTGGGGAGGATGCCGTGAAAGGTGCGCTCGGTCGCAAAGTGATTGGCCGCGAGGAGCTTGAGCTCGCCGCGGATCGAGCTGAGGCTGCTTCCTTCGAGGGCCGGGGCATCGGGCGCGAGGTGCGCCCACTGGTGGGGCAGGAGACCCTGCAGCACGGTCGTCCCAGTGCCTTCATGCACCGCCGTGGTGGTTGTGAACTCCGTGCGCAACACCGCGCTGGCGGCGTCGTAGGACCAGCTCACGGCGGTGTCGACCGGTTCGACATAGGCGTATGGCTGCCAGTCCGCGGCGATTGTGGCCGGCGTCCCCGCGGGAAGGATCGCGAGCGACCAATAGTCCTTCCCCGCGAGCGTCGAGGTGAAGGTGCTGCCCGAAGCCACCCAGGTGGAGCCGACCGGCGCATAGACCGCAAAGTTGGCCCCGCCCTGCGAGTTTGTGATGAGGAGAATCTCGCCCGCGATCGTCGGGGTGCCTTCGCTCACCGTCACCACCGCGGTGTCGGCGCTGCCCTTGGAAAAATAGACGAAGGGCATCCCGATCCCGCTCGTGGCCCGAAAGGCGTGATCGCCGGACTCCCAGGCCATCGTCACCGTCCAGTCCGAATAGTCCGCGACTGTCGCCCGGGTCGCCTGCAGGCCGCTCACCCCGACCACGATGGTGTCGAACGGGTCGCGCGGTTCCGAACTGCCGTTCACCCCCGAGACGGGCACGAGGTAGCCGATGTCGAGCGCGCTTGGAAGCGTCCCCATCGCCAGGGGGTAGTTGAAGAGGTTGCCCGCATGGTTGTTGTTGAGGAGAGCCGACCACCAGTCGTTGGTCGGCACCGGGCGCCCCACTGCCGCTCCGGAGAGCTGGGGAGCACCGCCGGGCACGCCGTTGCGACCGGCCACGTCGGTCCCCGGAAACGTCGTGGTGTAGCTCCCCGCGCCGACCGGCACGGTCGCGGCGGAGAGTGAGAGCGGGGAAAGGAGCGGGCCGCTGCCAAGGGCGGCGAGAAGAAGCAGAAGGGAGGAGCGCATCGCGGGGTTTTCGAGAGGTGAGACTGAACACACCGGCGCGGTG
>JBKHAU010000069.1:0-8979 GCA_046542725.1 Opitutales bacterium | reverse complement strand
CGAGCTGGTTCGACTCGGTCACGCCCGACCTGCCTGAGGCCGATGTCTCCGGCAACGCCAGTGGGGGCTTCATCGGGCAGGCGCTCGGCATCCTCCACCTCGGGCGCGTCCCGCTCCTCGTCTCCTTCGCGGTCTTTCTCTTCGCCTTTGGGGCGGTCGGGCTGCTTGGTCAGTATGCCCTCGCCGAGGCCGGCCTCTCGCTCCTCCCGCTCGCCCTCGCCTCGCCCCTCGCCTTCCTCCTCGCTCTTCCTCTCGTGCGCTGGAGCAATACCGGCCTCGCCCGCATCCTCCCGCGCGACGAGAGCGCCGCCGTCTCCGACGAGACCTTCATCGGCCGTGTCGCCACCATCACCATCGGTCGCGTCACGAGCGAGCGCCAGAGCGAGGCGCGCCTCACCGGGCCGAAGGGACGCGTCCACTACATCCAGGTCGTGGCGGACGACGAGGGCGCGGCCTTTCAACAGGGCGACGAAGTCCTCGTCGTCGGCCGCCGCGGCACCCTCTTCACCGTCATCGCGGTCACCCTCGCGAACCTGCACGACGCGTAGGCGACTGTTCGTATCAATTTCACCAATACACCCCTCATGGAACTATACCTCCTCCTTGCCGCGCTCCTTGGCGTCCTTCTCTTCACCATCCTCCTCATCGTCGCGACGCTCTACAAGCGCACCACGAAGGAGGAGTCCTTTGTCCGCACCGGGATGGGCGGGCAAAAGGTCATCCTCGACGGCGGCGCCATCAAGTTCCCCGTCTTCCACGAACTCGTGCGCGTCAACATGCGCACCCTCCGCCTCCAGGTGGACCGCAAGAACGAGGAGGGCCTCATCACCGCCGACCGCATGCGCGTCGACGTGACGGCCGAGTTCTACGTGCGGGTGAAGCCCGAAATGCAGGCCATCGCCAAGGCTGCACAGACCCTGGGCGACCGCACCCTCCAGCCGGAAAAGCTCAAGGAACTCCTCCAGGGCAAGTTTGTCGACGCCCTCCGCTCGGTGGCCGCCGGCCTCACGATGGAGCAGCTCCACGAGCAGCGCGCCGACTTCGTCCAGTCCGTTCAGGCCAGCGTGAGCGAGGACCTCCTGAAGAACGGTCTCGAACTCGAGTCCGTCTCCCTCACCGCCCTCGATCAGACCGCCCGACAGTATTTCAAGGACGACAACGCCTTCGACGCGCAGGGCCTCGCGAAGCTGACCGACATCACCGAGGCGAAGCGGGAGGAACGCAATCGGATCGAGCAGGACACGCGCGTGAAGATCGAACTGAAAAACCTCGAAGCGGAGAAGAAGTCCCTCGATATCCATCGCGACGAGGAAATGGCCAAGCTCGACCAACGCCGCGCGGTGGAGATCGCCAAGGCCGAACAGGAGGCCCTCATCGCGCGCCAGCAGGCCCAGCGCAAACGCGAGGCCGAAGAGTCCCGCCTCGAGGAGTCGCGCAAGGAGCAGGAGGCGGCGATCATCGCCGAGCAGGCCGTGCGGGAGCGCGACATCACCCGCGAACAGGCCATCAAGGAGCGCGACATCGAAGCCCGCCGCATGGTCGAAGAACGCGACATCGCGCGCGAACAGTCTGTCGAAGTCTCCCGCCAGACCGCCGCCATCGTCGTCGCGAACAAGTCCGAGGAGCAGTCGCGCGCCGAAGCCGAAGCGGCCAAGGCGCGCGCCGAGCGCGTGCGCGAGGAAGAAAACGTCACCACCGTGAAGGAGACCGCCGTCGCCTCCCGCGAAAAGGAGATCAAGCTCATCAAGGCGCGCGAAGCCGCCGAAGAGGAGGCCATCGAGGTGACGGTCGGGGCCGAAGCCGAAAAGCAGGCCGCCGAGGACCGCGCCGAAGCCGTCCGCACCCAGGCCAAGGCCGAGGCCGACCGCATCCGCATCGTGGCCGAGGCCGACGAGAAGCGCTTCGAGGTCGAAGCCTATGGCGAGAAGGCGATCAACGAAGCGAAAAACCTCCTCAGCGGCGCGATGATCGACTTCGAACTGCGCAAACTCATCGCCCAGATCGCCCCCGAACTCGTCGCCGCGAGCGTGAAGCCGATGGAGAAGATCGAGTCGATCAAGATCCTCCAGGCCAACGGCTTTGGTGGCATGCCCGGCGGCCAGGGAACGGCTCCCGCGGCGGGTGGCAACGGCCACGCCGGCCTCCCGCAGCAGCTCGTCGATGCCGCCCTCGGCTACCGTATGAACCTGCCCGTCGTCGACCTGCTGCTCAAGGAACTCGGGCTCAGTGCCAAGGACCTCGCGAGCCTCAGCCGCGCCACTGCGCCGGATGACGTGTCGACCTCGGAGGACGCCGGCGATGATGCCGGGAGCGTCGACGGCACGGTCACGTTGCCAGACGACGCTGTCCGGAACTGACCTCGCTTGCCCGGCGCCGCCGGCCTACGCCGCGGGCGGCGCCTGGTGGGCCGGTGTCTCGACTTCATCGAGCAGCGCCCCGCCCTCGCGGCCCACCTCCAGCATGCGCGCGGTCAGGCGGTTGCGATAGAAGAAGTAGCCGATCATCGCGGGGATGCCGATGACGAGGCCCGTGGCGGTCGTGATGAGGGCTTCGCCGATGTCGCCGGCGAGCAACTCGGGCTTGCCCATGCCCCCGAGACTGATCGTCTGAAAGGCGCCGATCATCCCGCTCACGGTTCCGAGCAGGCCCACCATCGGCGCGACCGTGGCGATCACGTTGAGATAGTTGATCCACTGCCCGACGGCATTCTCCTCGCCCTCCGCCGCTTCCACGAAGGCGGTTTCCATCGCCTCGCGATGACCGTCGGGCGCGTCCCGGCGGCCCTTCGTCAACGCCACCGCGAGCAGTCGACCGAGCACCGTCGAGTGCCGCTCGGCGATCGCCCGGGCCCCCGCAAAATCGCGCCGACGCAGCGCCGGGGTGAGTTCCCCGACAAGGCCCGGCGCGGCAAACTTCTGGGGCGTGGTCAGCGTCCAGCAGAGGAAGACGAGGTAAAAGCAGCCGAGCATGAGCAAGCCGAGCGGCCACATCGCCCAGCCCCCCTGCTGAATGAGCTCGAAAAGATTCGTCCCCCCCGGGGGAACTGGAGCCGCCTCCTGCGCGGTGAGGGAAGTGGTGGCAAGAGGGAGCAGGGCAACCGCGACCGGGACAGTCTTCATGGTGAGGAAGGGAGTGTTTCGAGAGAGGAAAAATCGGGCGGAACAAAGGGCGACCAGCCGGCCGGGGCGGGGATGCCGCGTCGAGTTCGCTCCGCCGCGAGGCGCTCCGCCACTCCCGGCTGCTCGAGGCGACGCGCCAGTTCCACGACGAGCGCGTAGCAGATTTCCAAATACGTCACCTCGCGTCCGCCGGCGAACACGATCGGATGCAGGACGGTGAAGAAGGCGGCGTCGCCCTCCCCCGCCGCGATCTGGAGAAGTGCCTGCACGCAGGCTCCCCGGGCATCGTCCGGCTCGCGACCCTCGTGCTCGATCCACGCGGCCGCATGGCGCGCCGCCTCGTCGGTTAGGTCGAGTGCGTGGGAGGCGATGAGACGTTCGCCCTCAATCACTCGCCGGAGGGCGGGATCGTCGACATAACGGTGCAGGACCTCCGCCCGCGCGAGCACTTCAAACGTCCGCCCCGCTTTCCGGTAGAGCGGCAGGGTCTCGGCGAAAAAGTTCGCCTCCCCGGTCCACCCGAGGGCGAAGAACGGGCTGCGCTGGGCAAAGAGGGCATCGATCGCCTCGAGCGCGGCGCCCGTATCCCCGGTCTCGTAGCGCTCGAGGGCCAGCGGCTTGAGCGCATTGCCCGGAAAGCGCACCCGCGCGATCTCGTCCGCGGCGAAGACAAGCTCCGCCTCGCCCTTTTCGATCGGGGCGCGCAGCACGAGTCCATCCGGATCGACTCGCGCGACGAAGCCAACAAAGTCGCCTCCGCGCGTTGTCGCAACGGCGAGCGGTTCATCGAGCGCGGCCCATCCTTCGGCCCACGCATCCGCGTTCGGCGACGCGGCGGCCGCCCCCGCGAGCCCCAGGAGGCCGCCCGCAAAGTTCCGTATCCAGGTTTTCATGACGCCGAATCCTCCGGATGGTCCGTCAGCTCCCGCGGCACGAGTGCTTCGAGCCGGGCGAGTTCAGCGCGCGCCCGCATGCGCAGCGCCGGCTCGATGAGTTCCTCAAAGAAGATCACTTCGCGCCAGGTATCGCGTGCCGCCGGCAGGTCGCCGCGCTGCTCGAAGAGTTCGGCGGAGCGCGCATAGGCCTCGCTCACCAGGTCGGGATACCCGCGATAGAGGTTGAAGACGCGCTGGAAGATGGGGATCGCGCGGTCGCTGCGCCCCTGCGCCTCCTCCCCCCGCGCGAGGAGCAGGAGGGCGCGCGCATGCGGGCGCCCTCGGGCCGATTTGAGGCGCAGAAGCGGCTCGAGGAGCGCTCCGAGTTCGGCCGGCCGCTCGAGCTCGAGAAGCACCTCGGCATGGATGAGGACGGCTTCGGGTGCGTCGGGATGGGTGAGCCAGTCGCGGGCCCGGGCGAGCCACGCCGCCGCCGCCTCGAAGTCACCGGCGGCACGGGCCCCGCGTCCCAGCCCGAGCCAGGCCGTCACCCGTTCCGGCGCCCGCGGGAACCGCCGCAGGAGCGCCTCGTAGGCCTCCCGTGCGGCGCGCTCACCGCGCCCTTCGAGCGCTCTGGCGGTCGTGGCGAGGCCGTTCGCATCCATCGCTTCCAGCGGAACTTCGCGCGCCACTTCGAGACGCAGCGCTTCGGCCGCCGCGCTCTGCCCGGCCTCCGCCCGGCGCTCCGCCTCGTAGAGACGCAAGCGGGCGTAGGCGGTGAGGGCGCCCCGGGCCCGCGCCGCCTCCGCCGTTTCGATCAACCAAGCGAGAAAATCGGGAGCGCGGAGGAAGGCGGCCGCCCGCTCGGGCAACTCCGGCGCCGCGTCCTGCAGCGCCCCATGCAACGCATGCAGTCCTCCGAGGATGGCGGGCATGCCGCTCTCCGAGAGCTCGTTGCCGAAGCGTTCCACACCCTGCAGGTAGGGGACGAGGGCGAGGTGAGGCCGGTTTTCCTGCTGGCGAGCCCAGCCGATCCAGTAGAGGGCCTCTGCCCGCCGCGGATGCGGTGAAAGATCGCGCCGGGCAAGGTAGGCCTCGAAGTGACGCGCCATCTCGCCGGGGGCCTCGAGCGCGCGGTGGATCTTGCCGCCCTGGAAAATGGCGTAGGCGAAGAGCGCGCCTGCTTCCGGGGGCACGGACGCAAAGGCGCCGGCCGCCTCCTCGAGCCGTCCCAACCCCATCAGGATATCTCCCCGCAGGACCCGCGCCTGCGGTCCGTTGCGGTCCTCGGGGTAGGAAGTGAGGTAGGCTTCGATCTGGGTCAGGGCGGGAGCGTATTCGCGCTGCGCATACAGCACCGAGGCGCGTCGATAAGCCATTTCTGGCCGCAGGTAGTGGTCTCTCGGCGTGACGGCGAGGAGCGCGTTCAGCTCGCGCAGGGCCGGCGCATGAGCCTTCTCGAAAAACCAGGCGAGGGCGTGCCAGAGCTGCGCGTTGAGGCGGAGCGGGCCGTCGGGAAAGGCCTCCACGTAGTGCGCGAGGTCCGCCCGCGCCGCCCCGTAGGCCTGCCGCAAGACATGGTTGAACCCCCGGGTGAAGAGCCAGCGCCCACGCAGGCGGTGCTCGGGATAGGTCGCGAGCAGCTCGTCGAGGATGGCCTCCGCTTCCGGCAGCGCGCCGAGTTGCTGGTGCGCGTTGGCGAGGAGAAAGAGCACGAGCGGCGCCTGAGGGGAGCGCGGGTAGCGGTCGACATAGACGCGCGCGATCGCCAGCGCATCACCCCAGCGCTCGAGCGACTGCGCCGCCACGATCCAGCGGTAGTGCGCCTCCTGCCGTTCCGTGGGGAGCAGTTCGGCGTCCTCCGCCGCGGTCGCGAAGACAACCCACGCCTCAAAATGGCGCCCCGCTGAAGCGAAGGCCTGTCCGTAGCGCAAGAGATGGCTCCCGGTGTAGTCCGGCATGGCTTCGAGCTGTTTCTGCAAGGCTTCCAAGCGGGCGAGCAGGCTCCGATAGTAGTCCGTCCAGACCGCACTGCCTCGCCCGGCAAAGAAGCTGGCACGGTGACGCATGGTCGCCCGGATCCGTTCCATTTGCTCTGTCTGCCCGGCGTGCAGCCGGGCGTGGCCCGGCACCAACCGATAGGCCTCGATGGCCTCGGCAGGGCGCTCTGCTTGCATCAGGTAGTCACCGATTCGGAGTGCCGCAAACGCGAGAATGGCGAGTTCGGGCATGTCTTCGACCTCCCAGTCAGTCTCGAGAAGGGTGCCGGCAGCCCGCTCGTGCAGGTCCGCTTCCAGCGCGAGCTGGAGGGTTCGCAGCCGCGCCTGCAGTTTCAGCGAGTGGGCGTGTGGACCCAGGTAGAAGCGGTCCAAGGCATCGAGCGCCTCCTCGATCCGCCCCTCCCCGACGTAGGTCTCCCCGATGCGCAGCTGCGCGATGGCCGCCTCGGGAGTGTCGCCATAGAAACCGGCGAAACGCTGGTAGGTCACCCGCGCGTCCTGCCACCGCTCCTCGCGCTGCAACGCCCCGCCATAGGCAAAGAGCACAAAGGCCTCCCTTCGCGAACGCCCCGGAAACTGCTCCAGATAGGCTTCGAACAAGCTGAGGGCCTCCGCCGTCTCTCCGTTCGCCAGCTTTGCGTAGCCGTGCAGCGGCAGGACCACCCGTTGCGTCGCCGCTGCCGTATACTCCGGCTCACGTCCGAAGACCCGCACCAGCTCATCAAAGCTCTGCGCCGCCCCCACGTAGTCCATTTGCTCAAATTGATGGAGCGAGCGTTGGAGCAGCGCCTCCAGGGTCGTCGCCTCCCCCGTCGCCTGACCCATCCCGCTCGGGCCCAGCAGGCACGCGAGCGTGAGACACCAGACCCACCCTCGCGCACACGGCACCCAAGTGCCCCACGAAAAACCATTCCTAGCCACCGGACCGATAGGAAAGTGGCGGCCTTCCGCCCGCCCGGCAAGGCGCAATGCACCTTGGCTGCATCATTTTACCCTCGTTCGTGGCCAACCAATTTCCCACCCGCGTCGTCGCCCGATCGGACCCCGTGTCCCGCTCTCGAGAGCGTCGCACCGCCTCGCTGCTCGCGCCCGCCAAGCGCCTGAAGCACGAAACCGCCCCCCGGGAAGGGGACGGTCTCATTCAGGCAGAGTGGGTTGCCGAGGAGGTTGTGACTAGCGACATCGACAGAGCGTTACCCGGCCAAGCCGGAGAACTGATCATTCACATACAGACAACAGAAAGAAGAACTGAGGGAGACAGATACGTAGTCTCGATGATGAAAACTAAGCCCTATTACCTATCCGAATGCAACCGAGAAGTGAGGCTATTGCCGTTTTTACCCTAATCTTACATTTTCGCTCCAGGGGAGCCTCACCCCCGCCTGGAGGCTTTGGCAGCGGCCCGGCCGCATGCACGAGGGCGAGGAGCGCACTGAGGCAGAGCCCCGGCCAGAGGACGAGGGAGGGCGCCCGATGCACGTCGCCGAGGTGCTGCCGCAGGATGGTCCCGAGTTCGGGAAAGTCGGGATTGCCGATGAGTCCGAGAAAGGCGAGCCCGCTCAACTCCAGTGCGGCGAGGGCGAAGACGAGGCGCACCAGGGCGAGAAGATCGGGCCAGAGCCCGGGCCAGAGCGCGAAGATGAAGACCTCCCAGGGTCCGGCTCCGAGCACGCGGCTCGACTCCACATGGAGGGCCGCCTGCTGGCCGCGCCAGAGGACGCGCAGCTGGCGGTAAGCCAGCGGCACGTTGCCCAGCGCCGCCGCGAGCACGAGCACGCCGGGCGATGCGCTCAAGGCAATGAGAAGGAGCAGTCCGACGAAAAAGACCGGGATGGCCACCCAGAGGTTGACGAGCAGGGCGATGCCGCGGCCCAGCCAGCGGGGGCCGAGTTCCTCGCCCGCAAGCAGCAGGCTGCTCAGCAAGAGCGAGCCTGCCACGGCCCCGAGCGCCATCACCACGGTGTTGCCCGTACCGCGCCAGAGCCGGCTGAAGAGATCGCGCCCAAGCGCGTCGACCCCGAGCCAATGGGATGCGCTCGGCCCGCTCAGCGCCGCCTCCCGCGCGATCTGCGCAGAGGGCGCGTAAGGTGTGTAGATGAGCCCCGCGAGGGCGAAGAGCAGCACGGCGCCGAGGACCCAAGCCACGACCGGTTGGCGCTTCGATCCCCTCATCGCGCCTCTCCCCCTCTCCGCCGCTGCGCCGGATCCAGCTCATGGGCGGCAAAATCCGCGAGGGTCGCGGCCACCGCCGCGAGCACCACGACGAGGAGCAGACCATGCTGGATGAGGAAGACATCGCGGTTGATCACGCCCTCGACCAGCAGTCGACCCATCCCCGGCCAGGAGAAGACCGTCTCGGTCAGCACCGCGCCGCCCATCAGTGCCCCCACATTGGTTCCGATGACCGTCACCAGCGGCGCACCGCACAAGCGCAGGACATGCCCGCCCCAGATGCGCACCGGGCCAAAACCCCGCGCCCGCAGCGCGACGAGGAGTTGTTCGACGCGCGGGTCCCCGAGGCGCGCCTCGAGCGTGCCCGCGACCAACGCCGCCGGATAGAGCGCGAGCGTCGCCACCGGCAGGACCATGTGCCGCGCCGCGATCGCCCAGGCCTCGCCATCCCGCGCAAGGAGTGCATCAAGGAGCAGAAACCCCGTCCCCTCCGGCGCGATCGCGCGAAAGTCGAAGCGCCCGCTCACCGGAAGCCACCCCAACTGCACCGCAAAGGCCGCCGTGAGCAGCATCCCGATCCAGTAAATGGGGAGCGTCAGGCCCACCGCGCCGAGGGCCCGGCTCAGGCGTCGCAGCCCCGGCCAGCCCACCGCCTCGCTCACCAGAACGAGCGTGATCCCTCCTGCCGTGCCCACCACCAGCGCGACGAGCCCGAGTTCGAGGGTGGCGGGCAGGGCTCGTCCCACCTCCGCCAGGGTTGGACGCCCCGAGACGAGACTCGCCCCCCAGTCCCCGCGCGCGAAATCCACCAGA
>JBKHAU010000068.1:0-9191 GCA_046542725.1 Opitutales bacterium | reverse complement strand
GGCAGCCCCGGGAGCGCCGACGTCCCCGTCGGCATCCACCGCAATAAGGCCGACGAGGCAGCCCCGGGAGCGCCGACGTCCCCGTCGGCATCCACCGCAATAAGGCCGACGGGGACGCCAGCGCTCCCAGGAGGGCATCCACCGCAATGAGGCCGACGGGGACGTCAGCGCTCCCAGGAAGGCATCGACCGCGATAAGGCCGACGAGGACGTCGGCGCTCCCGGGAAGACCCCCATTTCATCCGGTCCCCTACGCCCGCGGATGGGAGGCGCGGTGGGCGTCTTTGAGGCGTTGCAGGCCGACGTGGGTGTAGAGTTGCGTGGTGGCGAGCTTGCTGTGGCCGAGCAGTTCCTGCACGACGCGCAGATCGGCCCCGGCATTGAGGAGGTGGGTGGCGAAGCTGTGGCGGAGCTTGTGCGGGGTGAGGTCGTGCGGCAATCCGGCGAGATCGAGGTAGCGCTTCATGCGCTGCTGCACCCAGAGCGGGGTCAGCGGCTCCGCCCCTGTTCGCACGACGAGCGGGGCGGCAGGCGTGGTATCTTCCACAAAGCCTTCGCGAAAGCGTCGCAGGACGGCGAGCGCGGCCTCGCCCATCGGCGCGACCCGCTCCTTGCCCCCCTTGCCGCGCACGCGCAGCACACCGGTGCGCAGGTCGGCGTCGGCCTGGCGGAGGCCGGTCAGTTCGCTGATGCGCAGGCCCGCGCCGTAGAGCAGTTCAAAGATGAGCTGATCGCGGCAGGCCTCGAAGGGGGTGCTCTCGCCGTCCTCGAGAAGCCGCCGCGGCCCCTCGAGAAAGAGCGTCACCTGCCGCTCGGTGAGGAACTTCGGGAGGGGTTTGCGAAAGGCCGGAAGAGCGAGCCCTTGCAGCGGGTTGCTCTGCACCAGTCCCTGCACGCGCAGGTAGCGAAAAAACGAGCGTACGGCCGAGACGTGGAGATGCAGCGTGCGCCGCGAGAGCCCGGCCCGCTGGGCCTCGACGAGGTAGGACCGAACCAGCAAGGGGGGAATCGCCTCGAGCGCCCCGTGCCAGCGCCCCGTCGCGCGCAGGGCCTTGAAAAACTCCCGCAGGGCCTGCCCGTAGTTGCGCACGGTGTAGGCGGAGGCCCGTTTCTCGCCTTCGAGCATGGCGAGAAAGTCGGCCACCACCCGCGACTCGGGCGGCTCGGGGGCGGCGTCGGCGCCAGCGTTCTCCTCAATCGAGGCCAAGGACCTTGCGCCCCTCTTCCGAGATCATGTGCGCGGTCCATTGCGGATCCCAAGTGATGTCGACCCGGGCCTGCCGCACACTCGGCAGCGCCTCGACCTTCTGACGCGCGTCCTCGGCGATGGTCGGTCCCATCCCGCAGCCCGGAGCGGTCAGCGTCATCGTCACCGCGACGTCGTGCTGCCCCCCCTCCACCACCGAGGTCTCGAGGTTGTAGATGAGCCCGAGGTCGACGATGTTAAGCGGAATTTCGGGATCGAAGCACTGGCGCAGCTGCGACCAGACGAGTTCCTCGGAAAACGGCTCGTCCGCCGCCGCCGTGGCCTCCGCCGCATGGGCTGCGGCAAACTCCGCACCGAGCGCGTCGAAGTGCTCCGGCGCGACGCGAAAGAGTCCCTCCGGCGCACGGAGGGTGACCGAGCCCCCGAGGGCCTGGGCCACGTCGTAGGTCCCGCCCGCGGGCAGGGTGAGCGTATCGCCGGCGGGGATGCGGACGGCCGGGCAGTCGGCTTGTAGTGTGACTTCTTTGACAGGCATGGGGAAGAGAGGGAGTGAGGGCGCAGCCCTACCAGGTCAGGCGCACGGGGTTGTAACTGTAGGTGTGGTGACGATCATTGAGTTCGCGGAGAAACTGCAAGGCCTCGGCCGCCTGGGCAGCCTCGGGCCCCGCCGCACGGATGGCGGGCAGAAAGCGACCGAGCCCCGCATCGGCGAAAGCGTTCGCGATGATCTCCTCGAGGGTCTGTTCGCGCGGCAGGTCGACGATCATGTAGTCGTCGCCGAGGCCGGCTCGGTCGGCGGCCAGGGTGATGGCGGCTTCGAGTCCGCCAAGGCGGTCGACGAGGCCGTTGCGATGAGCCGCCACACCCGACCATTCACGGCCCTGCGCGACCTCCTCGACCGTGGCCCGTGGCAGTTCCCGGCCGTTTTCCACCCGGGAGAGAAACAGATCGTAAGTGTGCTCGATATAGCGGTCGAGAATCGCGAGCTGCTCCTCCGAGCGGGAGTTGAAAAGGCTCCAGAGGCGCCCGTGGCGGTTGGTCTCGACGGTCTCGAAGTTCACCTCGAAGTCCTCCGCCAGCGCCTCCGCGTTGGGGAGCATGGCGACCACGCCGATCGAACCGGTCACCGTCGTGGGCTGGGCAAAGATCGTGTCCGCGGGCGCCGAGATGTAATAGCCGCCGCTCGCCGCGTAGCCGCCCATCGAGACCACGACGGGTTTCTCCGCATTGGTCAGCTCCACCTCGCGCGCGATGAGCTCGGAGGCGGTGGCACTGCCGCCCGGTGAGTTGACGCGGAGAACGACCGCCTTGACCGCGTCGTCCTTGCGCAGCTTGCGCAGCAGCCGGGCGTAGTGGTCGCCGCCGATGGTACCGTTGTCCCCCTCCCCGTCCACGATCGTGCCCTCCGCGTAGACCACCGCGATCTCGTCGCCGCCCCCCAACAGGGCAAGGTTCGGCAGCGGGCTCGCCCGCACATCGAGATAGGTCTCGAGGTCGATCTGCTTGAAAGTACGGCCCTCCGGCTCGTAGCCCGCGAAGTCGATGAGCCGTTGCAGCATCTCATCGTAGTAGAGCACTTCGTCGACGAGCCCGCGCTCCCGCGCGATCTCCGCGCTCACCAAGGGGTGCTCGTTGGCCAGAGTGTCGAGCGCCGCGAGGTCAAGCGGCACGTCCTCCGCCATCGGGCTGCGGAGCGAAAGCCAGACATCCTCGAGCAGGGCGCCGAGCGATTCCCGCGTCTCGGACGACATCTCGCTCGAGGTAAACGGCTCGCCGGCGGACTTGAATTTGCCCGCCCGCACGACCTGATACTCGACCCCGAAACGGTTGAAGGTGCCCCCCAGATACGCGATTTGCGCGGCCAGTCCGCGGTAGTCAAAGGACGCCACCGGGTCCATCCAGTGCGTCTCCGCGACGCTCTTCACAAAGAGTTCCGCCAGCCCCTCGGTGTGGCTGTAAGCGTAGATCGGTTTCCCCGCCGCGCGCACCTCGAGCAACTTGGCCCTTACCTCCGTCAAGGTTGCGAGGGTATTCGCCATCGCGTCGCCTTGCCCAAAGGCCCCGATGAGGAGCAATCCGGCGATCGACTCGTCGTCCTTCGCGGCGTCCAGCCCACGCAGCAGGCGTCGCAGCGCGATGCGGTTCTTCGGCGTATTCTGTAGTTCGTCGACGATCTCCTCGATCGGATCCACCCGTCCCGGCGAATCGTAGATCGCCATCCCCAGATCGACCACCAGAACCGCCCCTTTTGGCACCGTCGGCGGCGTCGGCTGCATCGCCACCCCAAGCCCTACAATGAGCAGAAAACCGAGGAAACAGAACAGACCAAAGGCCACCACGATGGCCGCGAAGTGCTGCAAGACGGCACGGAAGAATTTCGCCATTATCCCCAAGAGGTATCCACAACCCGCCCCCTCTCAAGCGTGAAAGCGTCCGTCCCGCCTCCGCCCTTCCCCGAAGCTCCCCGCCGCCCCTCGAAGAGCCGACCGCACAGCGACCCGCCCGGACCCGATTACCCGGAAATTACAAGGCCCTCCAAAACGTCGAGCGCAGGGCGGCAACTTTCAGCGGTCGGTCACCTCGTTGTCCGATAGGCGGTTCGGAAGGGCGGTCGTCTGGTCGGAGTGCGGGTCGCTTCGATAGCTGTAGCGGCGATGGACAATCGCGTGGTTGGGAGCCGGCTCCTTCCTGAAAAGGAACCGACTCGCCACAAGGACCGCTACAAACAGGGAGACGACGACCGCGATCGCGAAAAATACAAGCATTGGAGAACATACTCCGTTCTCAAACGGCGTGGCCGGTAAATAAAGGCGGGGTCCCTCATCGCGGTGGACGGTCCTCCCCGGCGGCGAACGGGTCGCGGGTGGAGCGGCCCGACGCGCTGTTGTCCCGATGCGAGGTTCACCTTGGGATGTGAGGCGGCGAAAACCGGATCGCGGCGCAGCCCTGTGCCGGTCGCGCCTGAAGGGGGCGGGCGGAAACCCAACCGTTCAGCCCGACGATGGACCGCTCCCGCAAACCGCGGTTTACCATCCTCGAAAGCACCACCGAATGCTTCAGCCATCCTCCTAACCCGAGTTTCCTCACTCGGCCTGTTCTCTTGCCTGATGCCGCGCGGGTATTCTTTCCCAGACATTTTGCAGATGATCTGCCGCCGGTTCCCTTCCCTCCGGGCCTTCCCACCCCGTTTTGAATCGCGCTCTTTGCGACCCATAAAATCGGACAAGTCGCTACAAGTAAACGTCTTCAGCCAAAAGCAACTGGCAGGGGCGGCGGGACTCGAACCCACGACCTGCGGTTTAGAAGACCGCTGCTCTATCCAGCTGAGCTACGCCCCCGGAAGTTGCGGACCAGGTCCACGATGAAAGGATTGAAGGATGAAGCGGAGGGAACGGAGAGAGGCAAGTGTGGAGGTGGGGGTCGAGCGCGCGCCGCGGGGGTGAGGTCGGGCGTGGAAGCGGAGATGGGCGCGAGAAACGAGGGAACGCAGGACGGATCTGGAGCCGGCGCGCCGGGCACAAGCCATTCGCCTCCCACTCGCGATCGGCGGGCTGAGTGTGCGGAACGATGATGAGCGTGCGATGGTGCATCGCGCGACGAGGCATCGCCATCTCAAGCGGAGTGGGAGAGACTGGCTTTAATCGTGGGAGTTGCGTTCATGCGTGCTCATCGGACAGCGACGCCGAGCGCAGGCAAAAGGACGTCCTCCGGGGTGCGAAAGCTGGGGGTCGCGGCGGATCGCGGTTTCGGCTCGGCGGTTGAAAAGACCCTTGAGCGGCACAGCGGGCGGCCAAACGGTCTGCGAGGTGATGCGCCGCATTGACAGGATTGGCGCGGTAGATTCCTCCTTAAGGATGGCTGAATCGGCGGACCGACTTCTTTCGACAGGCGATGCGGGGCTCGACCAGGTGCTCAATGGGGGCTTGAACCGAGGGCGCCCCTATTTGCTGCGGGGAGCGTCGGGAACGGGGAAGACGACGCTGGGTCTGCAGTTTTTGCGCGCGGGGGCGATGGAGGGAGCCTCCTGTCTGTTCATCGCGCTGTCGGAGTCGGAGGCTGACCTGCGCATGATCGCGGCTTCGCATGGGTGGAGTCTCGAGGGGGTCGCGGTCTACGACGCATCGAGCTACATCGCGGCGCGGGAGCGATCGGAGCAATCGCTCTTCGACTCGGACGAGGTGGAACTCGACGAGATCGTGGAACGGATCCTGGCGGAGGTCCGGGAACGTCGCCCCACCCTGCTCGTGATCGACGCGGTGAGTGAGGTCTTCACGCTGTCAAAGAGCGCGATCCGATTTCGGCGGCAGTTGTATGCCTTCAAGATGTTGTTTCAGGAGCTGGACTGCACGGCGCTGCTGATCGATTCCTCGCCCGGTCGCTCGGGCGAGGAAAGCGAATTGAACGACCTCGCGCACGGGGTCATCGAGATTGAGAGCGAACTGCTGGCGTATGGACGGCTGCGGCGGGTCCTGCATGTCTCGAAGTACCGGGCGAGGGCCTATTTGAGTGGGCGGCACGACCTGCGCATCACGGAGGGGGAAGGCATGCACGTGTTCCCCCGCACCTCCGCGTCCCCGGGTCGACCCGGTTCGCAGGCCGCTCGAGGCGTGGTGCAAAGCGGACTTCCGGAACTCGATACGCTCCTCGGAGACGGAATCCTCGGCGGCACCTCGACACTCGTGGTGGGGCCGGCGGGCTCAGGCAAATCCTCCCTCGCCAACCTCTATGCCTACACCGCGGCGCAGCGGGGCGAAGCCAGCGTGATCTACCTCTTCGACGAGAGCCGGGAGACTTACCTGCGCCGGGCGGAGGGACTCGGGATCCCGATGAAGGCATTTTGCGAACAGGGCCGTGTCGTCCTGCGGGAACTGGCAGGGGGCGAAGTCACGCCGGGCGAGTTCGCGCAGATCGCACGACAGGATGCGGCCGAGGTGGATGCGCGCATCATGGTCATCGATAGCCTCACGGGCTACGGTTTCAGCATGCTGGACCGGCATTTCCTGCTCGTGCATATCCATGAGTTGCTCGCCGACTTCTCCTCCCGCGGCATCGCGAGCCTGCTCGTGAGCACGGAGCACGGTCTGCTCACGCCGCGCATGGCGGCCTCGCAAATGGAGATCAGCTATATCGCCGACGCCATCATCCTGCTGCGCCATTTCGAGGCCTTTGGCAACGTGCGCCAGGCGATCAGCGTGATCAAAAAACGCTATGGCCAACACGAGAAAACGGTACGGGAACTGGCCATGAGCAGCAAAGGCATCGTCATCGGGGAGCCGATTGAGGCGTTCACCGGCGTCCTCACCGGGCATCCGCGTTTCGAGGGAAAGAGTGATCAGCTCCTGCGGAGCCTATCGAACACACAGGGAGGCAGGGATGACGCGGAAGCGAACAGACCTTCTAAGCACTAGCCGTTCATTCGAGTTCCTCCTCCACCTTCCGCGACTGGGCGATGCCAAGGCGGCGAGCAAGGCGCTGCGATCGATGGGCTTCGGGGTGGAGGCGAAGGCGACGCTGGCGGAGGCCCTCGGGGCCGTCTCGGAGCTGACGGCGGGCCTCATCCTCCAGCAGGAGAGCTTTGGCGCGGATGGCGACGCGGCGCTCGAGGCGTGTCTGCAGAGCCAGCCGGCGTGGTCCGATCTCGGCGTGGTCGTCTTTGCCGACGAAGGCTTTATGCGGACGACGCGCCTGCAGCGACTGCTCGAGCGGTGGAACCTCTCGATTCTGGAGCGACCGGTGCGGCGACGGGTGCTCTTCTCCGTCCTCAGGGCTCTTCTCCGAGGTCGGACGCGCCAGCTTCAGGCCAAGGGTATCATGGGCGAACTGCGCATCGAAAAGGACCGGGCCGAGCGCGCGGTGCGCAACAAAGCCAAATTTCTCGCCCAGATCAGCCATGACCTGCGCACGCCCCTGACTTCGATCGTCGGCGCGGCCCAACTTCTCGGCGACGAGGTGGAGGGCACCAGCGCCGAGCTGCTCGGGCTCATCACCGAGAACAGCCGGGAGCTCCAAGAGATGATCCAGACCATCCTCGACCTCGCCTACCTCGACGACCTCGAGACGCGCACCCGCCTCGGCGAGGTCGATCTCGCAAGGCCGCTCGAAAGCGTCGTCAGCGCTCTCCAGTTCCAAGCCCGCCTCAAGGAACTCGAGCTCACGGTGCGGGCAGAAGAGGGACTGTGTGCCCGAGGCCATGAGGAGTGGATCCGGCGTATCCTTCACAACCTCGTGAGCAACGCCATCAAGTTCACCGATGAAGGCGGGGTCACGGTCATGGCGAGCCGGAACGAACGGCACCTCACGATCCGCGTGGCGGACACCGGCCGGGGTATCAGCGAGGCATTTCGCGAGAAGCTTTTCGAGCCCTTCAAGCGGGAGGCCCCGCGCGCACAGGACGTGCCGGGGACTGGGCTGGGCTTGTCCATCGCCAAGGAACTGGTGGAGAAGATGGACGGCAGCATCGCCGTCGAAAGCGGACCACGCGGGAGCATCTTCACCGTCCTCTTGCCCACCGGCGACGGTTCCGCGCAGACGCCCGGAGCGGTTGCCTCCAGTCGGCCCGAGACGGCGCCGCGCGCCGGGGACCGGCCCCGTTTGCTCGTCGTCGATGACCAACCGAACACCCTCAAGATCATTCGCAAGATGCTCGCCCCCCTCGCGGAAGTGCGGTGCGTGGAGAGTTTCGAGGAGGCGGAGAGGTGTCTCCGCGAGACGTCCTTTGACTTGCTCCTTCTCGACATCGATCTCGGGGACGAACGGTCCGGCCTGGACCTGCGCCAGCTCGCACGGACTTCCCCGGCCAACGAGCGCACACCCGCCGTCGCCTTCACGGCCTCGGTCCTGATCGACGACGGACAGCGGTATCTCGAAGCCGGGTTTGACGACGTCCTCGGCAAGCCGTTCTCGCTCGACGAACTGCGGGCCATCCTGCGCCGCTTTGGCATCGGGGACGAGCGCGCACACCGCTGAGCCGGCGGGCACTTCCGCGGCGACGGCTTCGCGGCAATGCGGCGCGCAAGCGAGGAGTCAGGGTTCGATCAGACCCGGTGTCTGACCACTGGATAGTGCCCGAGAACATGGGAAATATAGAAAGAACGAGCTCCGGAGCGGCGAGGTCCCGTCGGCATTGAGACTGAAGAAGCCAACGGGCGGGGGTGAATTTTGCAGGCGCGTGGCGGGTCTGGATTTACCTTTGGAGGACAACCGCTAGTGTCCTCGTCATGGCTGAAAAAATCGGAGTCATTCTTTCGGGCTGCGGGGTCTATGACGGCAGCGAAGTCAACGAGGCGGTCCTTACGCTGTTTTACCTTGGGCGGCAGGGGGTGGAGGTCGAGTGCTTTGCGCCGGACATGGCGCAGCACCATGTCATCAACCACCTCACTGGCCAGGAGATGCCGGAGACGCGCAACGTGCTCGTGGAGAGTGCGCGCATTGCCCGGGGCAAGGTGCGGGACGTGGCCGAGGCGAAGGCCGCTGAACTCGACGCGGTCATCTTTCCCGGCGGGTTTGGCGCGGCGAAAAACCTCTCCACCTTCGCGGTCGACGGGCCCGCGGCGACGGTGCCGCCGGAGGTCGCGCGACTCATTCGGGAGATGCGCTCGGGGGGCAAGCCGATGGGCTTCATGTGCATCGCCCCGGCGATCTGCGCGGCGGTCCTGGGAGAGAGCGGTGTGGCGCTCACGATCGGGCGCGATGCCGACACCGCGGCAGCCCTGGAAGCGATGGGCGCGCGGCACGCCGAGCGCAGCGTGGAAGACCTCTGCGTCGACGAGGCGCTCCGCATCGCAAGCGCTCCCGCCTACATGTATGACGCGAGCCTCCCAGAGGTCGCGGCAGGGATCGAGCGGCTCGTCGCGCAGGTCGTGGCCTGGGTGCGGGGCTGATGGCGATTCGCTGCCGGGGACGCGCGCATGACGCGATGTTTCAATTTTCTTCCCACTGGTCATGCCTTCGTCCTCGCCCAACGCCATCGCGATCAGCCGCTATCG
>JBKHAU010000067.1:0-9209 GCA_046542725.1 Opitutales bacterium | reverse complement strand
CTGACGGGTTCGCTCACGTCGCGTGCTGCGGTTTCGAGCGCCGCGGCGTCGTCGGCCGTTCGGCCGAGACCGAGTCGGGCGGAAAAGGCTTCGAGGCTGAGGAGGGGTGCGGCCTCCACCTCTCGCGCTCGCAGATGCCAGAGATATTGCTGCCGGGCACGGTCCGCCGGGGTGCCGCGCGGGTTGTAGGGCATGAGCTCACTCGTGTTGTAGATCGCCCAGGGCGCGCGGGTGGTGAGGGCGAGGTAGCGGTTTTGCTCAAAAGCGCGGGCGAGGTTGCCCGCACGGGCTTCGCCCGGGCCGAAGCGAAACGGACCGAGCGCGGGCGGCACCGGTTCGAACTGCGCGACGAGGCGCAGGGCGCGCAGGCGCCGCTCGTCGGCTGCATCGCGCTCACCCGTCGCGAGCGCGTCGAGAAAGGCCTGCCGCGCTCCCGGGGCTCCGAGAAGGAGAGCGCGCGCGTAGTGCTGGCGCGCGTCAAGGGCGTCGCGGTAGACCCCGAGCCCGTAGTCGAGGCTGAGCGCGGCGTAGAGTTCCCAGACCGGCTCGCGCGGGACGACGACGGTGCGGGCTTCGACGATGGCGTCCCACGCGGCCGCGTAGTCGCCCTCGGCCCAGAGCGCGGGAATGGCCTCCGGCGCGGTCTGGCCCCAAACGCAGAGACCGCCGAGAAGGGCGCAGGCGAACAGGGCGGGGCGGAAGGGGCGGTGGCGCGGCGAGGGCATCGGCTCTCAGTTTCGCTTCCCGCGCTGCCTCGTCAATCGCGCGTCAGGGTTCACCGCGGTGCGTCATCAGGATTCGCCCGGGAACGGAGGTGTGGCGGTGACTGGAAACGTGCGGCCTTTCGGGCGCGGGGTGGGCCTCACTCCTTGCTCGTGACCGGCGGCGACTCGCTGCGCATGTGGCGCGCGTCCTCAGCCGTCTTGTAGTAGATGACTTCCTCCGCGAGGTTGGTGGAGTGGTCGGCGATGCGCTCGAGCGACTTGGAGATAAAGATGAGGTCGACACAGGTGTCGATCTGCTCGGGGTTGAGCTTCGCCGTTTCGACGAGGGCGCGCACGTTGGCCTTGTTCAGGGCGTCGACTTCTTCGTCTTCGACGAGGATCTCGCGAGCGGCCTCGGCGTTGCCTTCGACAAAGCAGAGAAGGGCCTTGTTCATCATCTCCTGGGCCCGGGCGGACATCTCGGCGAACTGGTAGAGTTGGCGGAGGCTGCCCTCGCGGTTGAGGATGCGGCGGGTCTTCTTGGCGATGCTCTTGGCCTCGTCGCCGACGCGCTCGAGGTCATGGGAGGCCTTGATCGCCACCGTCAGGATGCGCAGATCGCTCGCCACGGGGGCGCGGAGGGTGAGGTAGCGGGTTGCCTCGAAATCGATCGCGACCTCGAGTTCGTCGATCGCATAATCAGCCTCGACGACCTCGTCAGCGAGTTCGATCTCACTCTCGAGGAGGGCCTGGGTGGCCTTGCGGACCGCCTCCACCGCCATCGATCCCATCTCGGTGATCTGGCTGCGGAGGGTGGACAGTTCGGTGTGAAAGTGGCGTTCCAAGAGCAGGTGGGGTTGGCCGCCGGGAGGAATCCCGGGGGCATGAACGGAGAATGGACAGATGTGACAGGATTGAAACGAAAATGTGACGAACTTCAACCGAAACGGCCCGTGACGTAGGCTTCGGTCTGCGGGTCTTGGGGCCGCATGAAGATCTCGTCGGTCGGCGCGTATTCGATGAGCTTGCCCAGATAAAAGAAGGCCGTACGGTCCGAAACGCGAGCGGCCTGCTGCATATTGTGCGTCACGATGACGATCGTGAAGTGCTGCTTGAGCTCGTGGATGAGTTCCTCGATGCGGCCGGTGGCGATTGGGTCGAGGGCCGAGCAGGGCTCGTCCATGAGGATGACCTCGGGTCGATTGGCGATGGCGCGGGCAATGCAGATGCGCTGCATCTGGCCACCGGAGAGGCCGAGGGCGGACTCGTGGAGACGATCCTTGACCTCGTCCCAGAGGGCGGCGCCGCGCAGGCTCTCCTCGACGATCTGGTCGAGTTCGGCCTTCTTTGCGCGACCGGCGACGCGGAGCCCGTAGATGACGTTTTCGTAAATCGACTTGGGAAAGGGGTTGGACTTCTGAAAGACCATCCCGATGCGTTTGCGCAGGGCGATGACCTCGAGGTGGGGGTCGAAGACGGACTGCCCGTTGATGCGGATGTCGCCGCCCGCGCGAGCGCCGTCGACGAGATCGTTCATCCGGTTGATACTGCGCAGGAGGGTGGATTTGCCGCAGCCGGAAGGCCCAATGAAGGCCGTGACCTGCTCCTTCGGGATGTCGAGGTTGAGGTTGAAGAGGACCTGGGTGGGGCCATACCAGAAGTCGAAGTTCTCGATCTGGATGAACTGGGCGTGGGCCTCGGAGGGGAGAGGGGAAGCGTTTTCCGATTCCATGGTTCGACTAGAAGGCGCTGGTGGCATAGCGGCGGCGCAGACGGTTGCGGAGGAGGATGGCTCCGAGGTTGAGCACGACGATCAGGGTGATGAGGAGCAGGGTGGTGGCGAAAAGAATGGGGCGCGCGGCCTCCGAGTCGGGCGACTGGAAGCCGAGGTCATAGATGTGGAAGCCGAGGTGCATGAACTTCCGCTCGAGATGCACGAAAGGATATTCGGTATCGAGCGGAAGGCTGGGCGCGAGCTTGACCACCCCGACGAGCATGAGGGGCGCGACTTCCCCTGCGCCGCGCGCCATCGCGAGGATGAGACCGGTGAGGATACCGGGGGTGGAGACGGGCAGGACGATGCGCTGGATCGTCTGCCACTTCGAGGCGCCGCAGGCGAGGGAGGCCTCGCGCATGCCGCGCGGCACGGCGGCGAGCGCTTCCTCGGTCGCAACGACGACGACCGGCACGGTCATGAGCGCGAGGGTGAGGGAAGCCCAGAGGATGCCCCCGGTGCCAAAGGTGGCGGTGGGGAGGCGGTCGGAAAAGAAGAGTTCGTCGAGCGTCCCCCCGACGAAATAGACGAAGAAGCCGAGACCGAAGACGCCGAAGACAATCGAGGGCACCCCGGCGAGGTTGTTCACCGCGATGCGCACGCCGCGCACGAAGGTCCCCTGCTTGGCATACTCGCGCAGGTAGATGGCGGCGAGGACCCCGAAGGGCATGACCACGGCGCTCATCAGCACGGTCATCACGAAGGTGCCGAAGATGGCGGGAAAGATGCCGCCCTCGGTGTTCGCTTCGCGCGGGCTGTCGGAGAGGAAGCGTCCGATCTCGGCGAAGAAGAAGCCGATCTTGGCGAGCAGTCCCATCTCGTTGGGGCGGTGGAAGCGGATGAGTTCGCCGAGGGCGAGACTGCGCTCCTGGCCACTCGGCAGACGATAGGTGAGGCGCCCCTCCTCCTGCGCGGCGCGGAGCTCCCGGGCGCGGGAGGCGAGGACCTCGAAGTCGGCCTGCAGCGCATCGAGGCGTTCACGCAGGCTCTCGGCGCGGGCGGGGTCGTCTTCCCCGAGGTTGCGAAGACGGAGACGGATCGACTCCATCTCCTTGTTGATCTGCCCGATCTCGCGGCGCTCGAGGCGGCGGATCTCGTCGCGCCGATCGTTGACCGTCTCGAGAGCCAGGCGGAAGGAGCGGAAGAAAGCCGGATCGGAGGCCTCGATCACCGCGCCCCCTTCGGTCGTGAGCTGCTCCGGGTAGAAGATGGCATCACCGTAGGTCATGCGCTCCGCCACGACGATCCCTTCGGGTTCGCTCACGTCCACGATCTCATCGGTATCGATGAAGTGGAACATGCCGTTGTAGGCCTCCTTGTTCCCGACGAAGAGCTGCCATTCGGATTCTCCGGTCTTCGGCTTGTACTGTTCCTTGGTGACGGAGCCGGCGAGGACCTCGTTGCCCTGGAGGCTGGTGGCCGCGCCCTCCTCGAGCCGCACCTCGACGATCCGGTGGGGCCAGAAGACGGTGATCCCCTGCCAAAAGATGAGCCCGAGCAGGCCCAACACCATGAGCACGCCCATGGCCAGGCCGGCAGCGGTGATCCAGACCTGGATTTCGCCCTGGGGACGGGCCCGGAAGTCGAACGGTGCGCGGTTCGGTTGCATGGCGGTGGTGGGAGGAGGCGTGGCGGTCAGCTGATCACCTTGTAGCGCTCACGCAGGCGCTGCCGGAGAAACTCCGCCACGGTGTTCACGGCGAAGGTCATGATGAAGAGGACGAGAGCCCCGAGAAAGAGCGTGCGGTAAAGGGTGCCACCGTGCGGCGCTTCGGGCAGCTCGACCGCGATGTTGGCGGAGAGGGTGCGCATCCCGGAGAAGATGTCCCAGTCCATGATCGGGGTGTTGCCGGTCACCATGACCACGATCATGGTCTCACCGACGGCGCGCCCGAGACCGATCATGAGGGCGGAGAAGATGCCCGCGGACGCGCCTGGGATGACAATGCGCGCGGTCGTCTGCCAGCGGCTGGCGCCCAGGGCGAGGGAACCCGAGACGAGGCTCTGGGGCACGTTCGAGAGGGCGTCCTCGGCGATCGTGAAGATGATCGGAATGACGGCAAAGCCCATCATGATGCCGACGATGAGGGAATTGCGCTGCTGGAAGGTGTCGCCCGTCGCGCTCAGCCACCAGAGGCGGAAGTCCGAGACCCGGGCCCCCGTCTCGGGATCCGTGACGGAGAAGGCGAGGCGCTCGAAGGCGGGCCCGAGCTGCCAGCCCAGCCAGCCGGCGAGGATGAGCACGGGCACCACGATGAGAAACTCGGCGCCCGCCGGGAGGAGGCTGCGGACCTTCACCGAGAGGCGCGTCCAGACAAAGCCGAGGAGCACCGCCGAACCGAAGATCGCGACGATGAAGAGGATGAAAGACGGCACCCGCTGGTCGAGAATGGGGGCGAGCCAGAGGGCCCCGAGGAAGCCGAGCACGACCGAGGGCAGCGAGGCCATGATCTCCATCGTCGGCTTGATCACCCGCTTCATCGAGGGGTGGAGGAACTGCGCGGTGTAGATCGCCGCGAGGAGGGCAATGGGGACGGCGAAGAGGAGGGCGTAGAAGGTGCCCTTGAGCGAGCCGACGATGAGCGGCACGAGGGAGAGCTTGGGCTCGAAGTCGTCCGTTCCCCCGGTAGACTGCCAGGTGTAGCGGGGCTCGTCCTGGCCCTCATACCAGATCTTCGTGAAAAATGCGCGGAAGCCGGCCTCGGGATGCGGGTCGCGCAGAGGGCGGAGGTGGAGATGGCCGGACTCCGTGAGGGTCAGAATCGCGTCGTACTTCTCCCCCAGAAGGACGTCGACGAGCGGTTCCTCGAGCGGCTCTTCCCAACGCACCTTGCCGGTCGTGGCGTAGCGCAGGGAGAGCGTTTCGGCGTCGGCCATGAGGTAGGCCTTGTTGCGCACCGAGCGCTGGCTGTGCAGGGCCCCGCCGGCGAGCGGGGGAAGCTCCTTCGTGCGGACAAACTGGAGACCCTGCGTCTCCGTCGGGGTGAGGCTGTAGAGAACGTTCTCACCGGTATGGCTGGTGAGGTTGAGGGAGACCTCACCCTGCAGGAAGTCGATCGAGGCGATCGCATCCGTCCCACCGAAGGGCGAAAAGACCTGACTCAGGTTCCAGTCGCGTCCGGCGGCGCGAAAATAGGCGACGCGGCCGTCCATGAGTTGGACCACAAGAGCCTCTCCGCCGAGGCCGATGAGGAGATCGGCGGGCGCTCCCGGAAGCTGGTCGGTGAGGTCGACCACGCCCGCGCGAGTGAAGGCGCCGCCCCCGAAGAGGCTGCGGCGGCGCTCGTAGTTGACGAGCTGGAGGCGGCGCTCCGCGACCTCCGGGATGCGTTCGATGATCCCGACGGTGCGGCGCGTGTCGGAGGCGTTGACCGCGATCGCCTCGATCGCTCCGAGGCTCACCTGCTCCGTGGCGGAGACTTCGAGCGCGGCCTCGATCGAACGCTCGCCGTCAGGCGCAAAGACGGGCGTGTAGTTCACCTCCACGTAGACGTAGCGACCGTCCGTGCTCCCGAGGAGGAGCTGTTGAGGCTCCTGAAAATACCTGGCCGTCTGCGTGACAAAGCCTTCCGGCAGTTCGAGCGTCTCCCTCTGCACCGACATTTCGGGCCCCGAAAGATCGAGCCAGGCGATCTCGCCCTCGGCCGAGAGGACAAAGGGGCGTTGCAGCCATTCGTCGGCTCCCATCAGGACGGGGTCCTCGATCGTCGAGTCGTAGACCTGCGCGGCGCGGATGGAGGGCGCCTGAAAGAGGGGCAGGACCTCTGCCACGATGAAGATGCCGATGCCGAAGACCGCGAGGATGACCGAGAGCCCGCCAATCACGACGAAGCGGTTCATGAAACGGTCGACCCGCAACGTGCCGCGGGAAACGGTGAAGCGTTCCGGATCGGGAGCCGAGCGAAACAGGCTCTTCGGTTCCGAATCCCCGGCAGAATCAGATGCAGGCGGTGTGCTACCCATGGGAGGTGTGAAACGCGGTGCGCAGGGGCAAAGCTGCGGGGACCCGGGGAAGGTCGTCCGACGAGCTTTGGCCAGCTAGCGCTATTCGAGGATCTGGCGAATCTGCTCGGCGTATTCGGCCGTCAGAGGGTAGTAGCCGTCCTTCAGCACCACGGCCTGGCCTTCGCGGGAGAGGACATACTTGAGAAACTCCTTCGTCAGGGGGTCCATCGGCTCGACCGGAGACTTGTTCACGTAGACGATGAGGAAGCGCGCAAGGGGATAGTCCTGGGTGAGGGCGTTCTCATAGGTCGGCAGATAGGCTTCACCGTATTCCGAGAGGGCGAGCGCCTTCACCCCGGAGGTGCGGTAGCCGATGCCACTGTAGCCGATCGCATAGATGTCGCTCGAGATGCCTTGGACGACGGCAGAGGAACCCGGCTGCTCCTTCACCGTCGGGCGGAAATCGCCGCGGGCGAGGGCCACGTCCTTGAAGAAGCCATAGGTGCCGGAAGCGCTGTTGCGGCCATACGCCGACACGCCGCGCTGCGCCCAGGAGCCGTCGAGTCCGAGGTCGCCCCAGGTGTCGACGGGGGCATGACCCCGCTTGTAGGTGTTGGAAAAGATCGCGTCGACCTCTGCGAGGGAGAGCGCTTCGAGCGGGTTGTCCTTGTGTACGTAGACCGCGAGCGCATCGATCCCCACCGGCACGAGGGTGGGTTTGTAGCCGAAGCGGCCCTCGAACTGGTCGATCTCCGTCGGCTTCATCTCACGGCTCATCGGGCCGAGCTGGGCGGTGCCTTCGATGAGGGCGGGCGGGGCGGTCGAGGAGCCCTTGCCCTCGATCTGGATATTAACGTTCGGGTAGTAGGCCTGGAAGCCCTCGGCCCAGAGCGTCATGAGATTGTTCAGCGTGTCGGAGCCGATCGAGTCGAGATTGCCCGAAATCCCCGAGACGGGCTCGTAAGACGGCAGGGCGGGGTCGAGATCGGAGCGATCGGCCCACAGGCCAGTGGCCAGTGTGAGCCCACCGAGGAGGGTGCGGACGGCGTTCTTCATATTCAGGAATGGGAAAATGCCCAAGCGGCAAAGGTGCCGGGCGGGGGCGGATTTATTGTGTCGGAAGGGTGACGATGCGGTGAAATCGTCCTTATTGGCTCCCTTCGGACGCTCTATTGTTACGGTTGTGTAACAGCAAACCCCTGCATTCAGCTTCACGGCGCTAGCCTCGCGAAGTGCTGGTGACGGGTGCATCGCGGAGGTTCCTCAAGGAGGAGGCAGGGGATTTCAACTCCAATTTAAAGGCTGCGACCATCCGCGAGGCGAAGTCGGCGGTGGCCGGCACGCTTGCCTTGCCCTCCGTGCTCTGTCCTATCTTCGCGATTGTGAAGCGATCCGGAGCCGAAAAAATCTTCATTTACCTCGTCGGGGTGGTCCTGGGGTTGTTCATCCTGCAGCTCATGCCGCGCAAGGAGCGCAGCAACGAACCGCACCCGTGGCACGCACAGACGGCGCCGGAGGGGACCTACCCGCTGACCGTGACCGACGACTACGGGCGGGAGGTGGAGCTGGCGGAGCAGCCGCGCTGGATCGTGAGCCTCGCCCCGAGCATGACGGAGACGCTCTTTGCGATGGACATGGGCGACCACCTCAGCGCCGTCACGGAGTGGGACACCTATCCCGAGCGGGCCCGCACGCTGCGGGACCAGGGATTCTCCGTCGGGAGCCTCGACCAGCCCGATATCGAGCGTATCTACACCTTGCCGGCGGACGTCGTGCTGGGCTCCAAGCTCACTCCCCGCCACGTCTACGAAAAGATCCAGCGCGAGCGCCGACCCAAGGCGCTTGCCTTCGATGCCTCCTCGCTGGACGATTTTCTCGGCCAGGACCTGCCCGCCCTGGGCCGCCTCCTCGGGGTTCCCGGAAAGGCTCTGGACCTCGTGAAAGCCCTGCGCGAGCGGCGGGCGGCGGTGGCCGAGCGCCTCGCTCCCGTGCGCGATGAGCCGCCGCGGCGCGTTGTCCTTCTCCTCGGGCTCGAGGACAACCTCGCCCCCGGCTGGTCACCCGGTTCGGGGACCTGGCTCGATGCGCTCATCGCCGAAGCCCACGGCGAGAACGCGGCCGCTGCCCTCGGCACCCAGTGGGGTCAGTTTCCCCTCGAGGGGCTGCTCGCGGCCGAGCCGGACGTGATTTTCATCAAGGACGGGGACACGCCCGCGGAGGCCGCGGTGCTGCGCGAGCAGCTCGCCCGCCTCCCTGAGCATCCCGTCTGGCGGCACCTCCGGGCGGTCCGCGAGGGCCGCCTCGTGATCCTCCCCTCGGGACCGGTCAACATTCCGGGACCCCGCATGCTCGACTTGCTCGAAGCCCTCAGTGCCGGGACCTGGCCCGAGGCGGTGCCCGCCGGGGCCTGAGCAAGGGAGGCCGGAGGGCGCTCTTTTCCCTCCATCTTTGCAGAATGTGCGGCGTCCGATAGAATGGAGCGTGGCCATCGTGGGCCTCCGTCCGCGACGATGGCCGGTGTTTGCTATGATCGAAAACCTTCATCTCAAGACCGAACTCTGGGGCAACACCGTGCTCCAATACCTCCTCACGCTGGGCGGCGCAGTGACCGTCGCGATGGTCCTCTGGGCGGCTCTTCAGCTGCTCGGGCGACGCCTGCACCGGCTCAATCGCGACCGCAACCTGGCTGTCTTCCTCGTCGTGCGAGCCCTCGGCGCCGTTCGCTTCTGGCTCATCCTCCTCGCCGTTGGGGTGGTCTTCATCCAGCGTTTGGCCCTCGTCGAGAC
>JBKHAU010000066.1:0-9301 GCA_046542725.1 Opitutales bacterium | reverse complement strand
CTCAAGTCGACCCTCGCGGCGAAGGCCGAGGCCATGTCCGAAGTCGTCAAGATCGGCCGCACCCACTGGATGGATGCGACCCCGCTGACCCTCGGGCAGGAGTTTTCCGGCTACGTCGCCCAGCTCGAAAAGGCGCTCGAGGCCCTCCGCCACACCCTCCCCCATCTTGCCGAACTCGCCCTCGGTGGGACTGCCGTGGGCACCGGACTGAACGCTCCGGTGGGCTACGACAAGACCGTCGCGGCGAAGATCGCCGAACTCACCGGCCTGCCTTTTGTCACTGCCGACAACAAGTTTGCCGCCCTCGCCGCGCATGACGCCATCGTCGAGGCCCATGGCGCGCTCAAGCTGCTCGCCGTCGCCCTCACGAAGATCGCCAACGACATCCGCCTCCTCGCCTCCGGTCCCCGCTGCGGCATCGGCGAAATCGTCATCCCGGCCAATGAGCCCGGCTCCTCCATCATGCCCGGCAAAGTCAACCCGACCCAGGTGGAGGCAATTACGATGGTGTGCGCCCGCGTCCTCGGCAACGACACCACCGTCTCCTTCGGCGGGGCGAGCGGCCAATTCGAACTCAATGTCTACAAGCCGGTCATGATCGACGCCTTCCTCCAGTCGGCCAACCTGCTCGGCGACGCCTGCCGCGCCTTCAACGACCACTGCGCCATCGGGATCGAACCGAACCTGCCGCGCGTCGAGGCCCACCTGAAGAACTCCCTCATGCTCGTCACCGCCCTCAACACCCATATCGGCTATGAAAAGGCCGCCCAGGTGGCCAAGAAGGCGCACACCGAGGGCAGCACCCTGAAGGAGGCCGCCCTCGCTCTCGGCTTTGTCACAGCGGAGGAATTCGACGAGTGGGTCGACCCTTCGAAGATGATTGGCCCGTTGCAGAAATAGAGGCGCTCAGGCGCCGCTGCACCCAATCCTGGGCGGAGTCCGACCCCTGCTCAGGGCTCGAGGATAAACATGATGCCGTCGGCCCGCAGCCGCACCCGGCCGGTGGAGGTGTTGCCGTCGTCGAGGATGCGGTCGATCTCCGCGAGAGTATCGGCCGGCACGTTGGGATCGGCGACCGAAACCGCCGCCGTGACGCCAAAGACCTCGTTGTCCCAATCGTAGTTGCCGCCCGCCGGCGTCGGATTGGTCCAACGGTTGAGCATCAGGTAATCTGCCATCCCGGCGGGAGTCTGCCCCGGCTGGACGTCGGCCGGCCAGGCGCCCTCCTCGAAGACGTATTGCTCAAAGGCCCCGGCAAAGACCCGCAAGTCGTTCGCCACTCGCACCGCGATCGTCTTGCGCCGCGACTGGATGAAGGACTGCGCCGCGAGCGAGGCCAGAAGGCCAATGATGACGACAACGATCATGATCTCGACAAGGGTGAAGCCTCGGCGGCGGGCGGGGAAAAAGCGGTTGGGTGTCTTCATGGCGGGTCTCCTGTCGGTATCCGGTCTATGCCCAAAAAACGGGCGGGCGGGAGAGCAAAACAGCCGAACTTCCGGTTTTAGCATCTTTCTGGCGCCTGAAGGGCCGACCAACGGGGCCAATTGTAAATTCCATGGGCGAATTTACATGGGGTTTCCCCTAATATTCACGTTAGGCGCGGGTCGCGCTCAGCCGGTTCGTGTCCTTGCTGAGGACCGTCCCAAGCGACCGCGCTGCCGCCCGAAAAGTCAGTCCTGCAGCGCCCCTTCGCCCGCCGGCGAGGAAAGCGTGAGCGCTTCGAGGATCTCTCCGATGAGATAGATCGAGCCCGTGGCGACAACCACGTCACCCGGCTCGCCCAAGGAAAGCACCCCAGGGGACGGTACGATCTCCTCCAGCGCTCGTCGCCGCACCGGCCCGGTAAAACTCGCCGGGACGGCCTCCTCGAGGGCCTCCCAGCTGCAGGCACGGGGCTGCTTGGGCCGCAAAAGGTGGATCTCGCGGGCAAACCCGGCCACCGCCTCGAGGAGCGCTTGGGCCCGGGCCGCCCCGAGCGCCCCCGCCACGACGAGCGGACGCTGTCCGGTCTCGGCGACAAGCCGGGCGAGCTGGGCGTGCAGGTGGGTGGCGCCCTCCTCGTTGTGCGTGGAGTCGAGCACGAGGGTGCGTCCAGCGACCTCGCGGCGGTCCCACCGACCCGCCCACTCGACCTGCGCCAGCCCCGCCTCCACCGCCGCCGGGGGGACCGGAAAGCGCGCCTGCAGGACCTCCGAGGCGAGCACCGCCACCCCGGCGTTGAGGCGCTGGTAGTCACCGGCGAGGCCGCACACGGGATAGGCCTCGAGCGTCTCGCCAAAGCGCTCCCGCACACTGTGCACCGGGCAGCCCAGCTCGGCCGCCCGCGCCCGCACCACCGCTTCGGCCTCAGCCGGCAGCTGTCCGATCACGACCGGTGCGCCCGCCTTCAGGATGCCCGCCTTCTCGGCCGCGATGGCGGCGTGGGTCTCGCCGAGAAACTCCGTGTGATCGAGCCCCACGGAAGTGATGATGGTCAGCTCCGGTTGCACTACGTTGGTCGCGTCGAGGCGCCCGCCGAGCCCGGTCTCGATCAGCCCGATGTCGACCCCTTTCTGCGCAAAGCGCAGAAACGCCATCGCCGTCATGAACTCGAAGAAGCTCGGATGCAGGTCGGGATCACCGGTTCCGATCTCCTCTGCCAGGGGCGCCAGCTCGTTGGTCAGACGAACGATCTCATCGTGCGGGAGGATGGTCCGGTCGACCTGCACCCGTTCCCCCTGATAAACGAGGTGTGGTGAGGTGAACATCCCGGTCCGGCGCCCCGCCGCGCGGTGGATCGCCTCGAGCAGGGCGACGGTCGAGCCCTTGCCATTGGTCCCCGCCACATGGATGACGGGAAATTGCCGTTCCGGGTGCCCCAGCCGCTCGACCAGGGCACGCATGCGGTCGATACCATACTTCGCACCGTGGCTCTTCAATGCGTAGAGGTAACGGCGCACTTCCTCGAAATCCCGAAATGGGGGCTGCATGCCGGCACTGTCGGAACCCGCCCCAAGCGCTGGCAAGCGGGATGTGTCGGACCTCGCACAAAGTCCCACCCTGCGCATTGACGGAGCGAAGCGGCGGCCCATCGTTCCCGCATGGATTTGGCCGCCCAGCCCACGCCCGCCCTTCCCTTCGATCCACAGTCGCTCCCCCGCGAACTCAACCGGCACTACATCGCGGCCTCGGAGGAGGACATCCATGCCATGCTCGAGACGGTCGGGGTGGCCTCGCTCGAGGAGCTCTACGCCCATATCCCGGCCGAGGTGCGCTTTCCCGCTCCGCCCGAACTGCCCGTCGAGTTGAGCTACGAGGCCCTCCAGGACCGCCTCGCCGCGCTCGCCCAAAGCAATGCGGTGCGCCCCTCCTTTCTCGGCGACGGCCTCCCGAGCTACCGGGTGCCGGACCTCGTGTCCTTTGTCGCCGACCTCCGCAACCTCACCACCGCCTACACGCCCTACCAGCCCGAGCGCTCCCAGGGCACGCTCATGACCCACTGGCTCTACCAGTGCGTGATGAGCCAGCTGACTGGCTTCGAGGCGATCAACAGCTCCCTCTACGACCGCTCGACGGCGATCTTCGAGGCCCTGTGCACGGCCGTGCGCCTCGCCCGCCGGGCCGATACCGTGCTCATCCCCGAGGCCCTCTATCCAGGTGACCTCGACGTCGTGCGCACCCTTGCGGAGGACTCCGCGGTCCACCTCGCCACCCTTCCCCTCGACGCCGCCACCGGCCGCATCTCCCTCGGCGCGCTCGAGGCCCGGGCCCGTGAACTGGGCGACCGCCTCGCCGCCATCGTCTTTCCCCAAGTCAACACGCTCGGGCTGCTCGAGGACGTCGACGCCCTCACCCGCCTCTGCCGCGACCTCGGCACGCGCAGCATCGCGGTGATCGATCCCATGCTCCTCGCCACCGGCGGGCTCAAGCCCCCGAGCGCTTTCGGCGACAACGGGGCCGACATGATCGTGGGCGAGGCCCAACACCTCGCCATCCCGCCCAACTTCGGCGGTCCCGGCCTCGGGCTCTTCGGCGTGCGGCACAACGAGCGCGTGCGCAACGACATCCGCCAGACACCCGGCCGCTACGTCGGCCGCGCACGCGACGGCGCCGGGCGCGACTGCCTCGTCATGGTCCTCAGCACGCGCGAGCAGCACATCCGCAAGGACCGGGCAACGAGCAACATCTGCTCCAACCAGGCCTTCCTCGCGACGCTCGCGGGAGCCGCCGTCCTCGCCCGTGGGGAGGAGGGCATGGCCGCCGCGATGCGCGCCGGGCGCGAGGCCGCACTTGCCGCCGCCGAGGCCCTCACCGCCCTCCCCGGCCTCCGCCTGGCCTACCCCGAGGCCCCGTTCTTCAACGAACTGGTGTTCGCGGTAGACGGGTCCGTCGCGACGCTTCTCGAAGAGGCGCGCGAGGCGGGACTGCACCTCGGCGTCGACGTGAGCGAGCGCGTCGCGGGCGAGCGCGCCCTCCTCAAGATGAGCTTCTCCGACTCCTCGCCAGCAATCGCGCCGGTGGTCGCGTTCCTCCGTGGTCGCCTCGCCGGCGAGACCGCTTCGTCCACTCCCGCCGCGACCATTCCCGTCCACCTCACCCGCGACGGGGCGGTGGGCCTGCCGAGCTTCTCGGAGGAGTCTCTGCGCGCCTATTACACGCAGCTCGCCGAGCTCAACGTCAGCCCCGATGACGCCTGCTACCCGCTCGGCTCCTGCACGATGAAGTACAACCCCTTCATCAATGACTGGGCGGCCAATCTGCCGGGCTTCACCGGCACCCACCCGCAGGCCCCCCTCGCCGACCTCCAGGGCAACCTCGCGTTGCTCTACGAGATCCAGGAGTGGTTCAAGGCCATCACCGGCCTCGCCGGGGTCACCACCCAGCCCGTCGCCGGGGCGCAAGGCGAGCTCGTCGGAATCAAACTCTTTCAGGCTTACCACCGCGACCGGGGACAGGGACACCGCGATGTCATCCTCATCCCCGCGAGCGCACACGGGACCAATTTTGCGACCGCGGTGATGGCCGGCTACACCGCAAAAAAGCGCCCCGACAGCACCCCACCGGGGGGCATCGTCCTCCTCGAGGCCGGGCCCGACGGCCAGATCGACTACGCCGACTTCGAGGCAAAGTGCGCCACCTACGGGGAGCGCATCGCCGGTGTGATGATCACCAACCCCAACACCAGCGGCCTTTTCGAGAACCGCTTTCGTGAGATCGCCGACCGCATCCACGCCCTCGGGGGGCTCGTCTACATGGACGGGGCCAACATGAACGCGATCTCCGGCTGGCTCGACCTCGGCGCAATGGGCGTCGATGCCGTCCACAACAACCTGCACAAGACCTGGACCATTCCTCATGGCGGCGGGGGTCCGGGCGATGCCATCGTGGCGGTGAGCGATCGCCTCGTTCCCTATCTCCCGGGCCACCAGATCGAAAAGACCCCCTCGGGCTACCTGCCGGTGCGCGCTCCCCGCTCGATCGGCAGCTTTCACCGCCACTGGGGCAACTTCGCGCACAAGATCCGGGCCTTCGCCTACCTCCTGCGCCTCGGCCGCGAAGGGGTGCCGCGCATGGCCGCCCTCGCCACCCTCGCCGCCCGCTACTGCCACGCACGCCTCGAGCCCGTCTACCCCTCGCTCCCCGCCGGCGCATCGGTCGGGCCGCGCATGCACGAGTTCATCCTCACCCTCGAGGAGGCCGACTTTGCCCGCCTCGAGGCCGCCGGCGTGCCCCGCGCTCTCGCCATCACACGGGTGGGCAAGCTCTTCCTCGACTTCGGTTTTCATGCCCCGACGGTCGCCTGGCCGGAAAGCTTCGGAATGATGATCGAGCCGACCGAGAGCTACACGCGGGCCGAGCTCGACCGTTTTTGCGAGGCCGTCACGGCGATCAAGCGCATGGTGACGGAGCACCCCGAGGTCCTCACCGTCGTGCCCGTCTTCACTCCCGTCGACCGTATCGACGACGTCGCCGCCAACCGCCAACTCGTCCTTCACGAGCCCCTCCACGCCCTCCCCGCCCTCCATCCCAACCGCCTCGCTCCCGCCGAGATCGCCCGCCTCCCCATCGCCGAACTCTACGACCGTATCGTTGCCGAGGCAAAGAGAGTGATGATGTCTGAATGACGAATGATGAGTGGAGTGCGACTTCCGCCCATTCATCATTCAGCATCGATCACTCATCATTCTCAAATCCTCCTGTTGACCGCGCCTCCGGAGCTCGCCTTTATCCCCTTTTCGATGCATCCAACAGCGGAATCGGAAGCCGGCGCCCCCGCCACGAAATATCAACGCATTGTCCTCAAGCTGAGTGGTGAGGCCCTCGGGAGCGACGAAGAGACGATCGATCCGGACCTTCTGGAGCACGTCTGTCGCGCCGTCAAAGAGGTCCATGAGCTGGGGGTGCAGGTCTGTCTCGTGATCGGCGGGGGCAATATCTTCCGCGGCCTTCAGGGCGTCACGACGCGGGGTGTCGACCGCACGACGGGTGATTACATGGGGATGCTCGCGACCGTCATCAACGGCCTCGCCCTGATGGACCGCCTCGAGAAGATGGAGGTCCCCGTGCGTGTCATGAGCGCGATCGAGATGAACCGCGTGGCCGAGCCCTACATCCTCCGTCGCGCCGTCCGCCACCTCGAGAAAAACCGCGTCGTGATCTTCGCCGGGGGCACGGGCAACCCGTATTTCTCGACCGATACGACGGCCGCCCTGCGCGCCAACGAGATCGATGCCGAGGTGGTCTTCAAGGCGACGAAGGTCGACGGCGTCTACGACAAGGACCCGAAGCGGTTTCCCGATGCCAAAAAATACGATGAGGTGCGCTTTGTCGACGCCCTCAAGCAGGGCCTCAAGGTGATGGATGCGACCGCTTTCGCGATGTGCATGGACAACGACCTGCCCATTCTCATCTTCGACCAGAACGAGCCCGGCAGCATCCGTCGCGCTGTCATGGGCGAGAAGATCGGCACGATCGTGCATTGAGCGACCCGCCGCCGCACCTCCCCGCCGCCTGGCTCCTGAAGCCCGTCTGCGGGCTTGCCTCACGCTTTCCAGAGACCACTCTCAGGCCTCGCGAAGAACAACCCAAACCCTTCCGAATCAATGGATTTTGACGACATTCTCCTCGAGGCCCAAGACGCCATGGACAAAGCCGTGCAGCACGCTGTGCACGAGTTCAACACGATCCACACGGGCAAGGCCACGCCCTCCATGGTGGACGGCGTCCATGTGCATGTCGAAGCCTATGGCACCTCGATGCCGGTGCGCGACCTCGGCGCCGTGACCACCCCGGACTCACGCTCGATCCAGATCACGCCCTGGGACAAGTCCGTCGCCCCGGCCATCGAGAAAGCCATCCGCATGGCCAACCTCGGGCTCAACCCGATGTCCCGCGGCACCGTCATCTACGTGCCCGTGCCCGAGCTCTCCGGCGAGCGTCGCAAGGAACTCGTGAAGGTCTCCGCCGGCCACGCCGAGGATGGTCGTATCGCGGTGCGCAAGGCCCGGCAAAACGCCATGGAAGGACTCAAGACCCTCAAGGCCGAAGGGCACACGAGCGAAGACGACATCAAGCGCTTCGAGGCCGAGATTCAGAAGGAGACCGACGCCCACGTCGAAAAGATCAACGAGGCGCTCAAGGCCAAGGAAGCCGAACTGCTCCAGGTCTGATCAGAGCGCGAGCCGCCCTTTCGTCGTTCACCCTTCCTCTTTTCCGCCCCCGTTCATGGCCTTCCTCCCCGCTCAGGTCGACCGCCTGGTGGTCAAGATCGGCACGCAGACCCTGACCGGGGGCGGGGCGCAGATCGACGTGCGCCGGGTGCAGAGCCTTTGCACGCAGATCGCCGCCCTGCGCAAGCGCGGGATCGAGGTCATCATCGTCAGCTCCGGCGCCATCGGGCTCGGCATGGGCACGCTCGGGCGGGCGACCCGGCCGAAGGACCTGCCCACCCTCCAGGCCTGCGCCGCGATCGGGCAGACCCTCATGATCGAGACCTGGCGCGAAGGGCTCCAGCAGCACGGCCTCACCGCCGCCCAGATCCTCCTCACGCACGAGGACGTGCGGGGGCGCAAGCGCCACCTTTCCGCCCGCCAGACCCTCGACCGCCTCCTCGCCCTCGGCGCCATTCCCATCGTGAATGAAAACGACACGGTGAGCGCGGACGAAATCCGTTTCGGGGACAACGACCTGCTCAGCGCCCTCGTGGCGAGCTTCAGCAAGGCCGACCTCCTCGTCATGCTCACCACCGCGCGCGGCCTCCTCGACCTCGCGGCCGACCGCCTCATCCCCGTCGTCGAGGAAATCACCCCCGAAATCGAAGCGCTCGCCGGGGGCACCACCTCACCCGATGCCGTCGGCGGAATGACGAGCAAGCTCAACGCCGCGAAGGTCGCGATGCGCTCCGGCTGCGGCGTCTTCATCGGGCACGGGCGCGAGCCCGATATTCTCCTCCAACTCCTCCAAGGCACCGCCGTCGGCACCTTTTTCATGCCGCAGAAGCTGCCCCTGGGCGCGCGCAAGCGCTGGATCGCCTTCTTCGGGCAGCCCCGTGGCCGGCTCGAAGTCGACGCCGGCGCCGTCAAGGCCCTGGTCGAAGATGGCCGCAGCCTCCTCGCCAAGGGCCTGACCGGCTGCGCCGGCGAGTTTGTGGCGGATGACATCGTCGCCATCCATGGTCCCGACGGCGAAGCCTTCGCCCGCGGTCAGGTGCGCTGGGCGGCGGCCGACCTGCGCTCCATCCTTGGCCAGACAAGTGAGGCCATCCACGAGCGATTCCCCGCCCGCAAGCGCCTCGAGGTCGTCCACCGCGATCAGTTTGTAGTGGTCTGATCGTTACGGGTGCAAGAGGGGAGAAGACCCGAGTATCCCCTTTTTGGATACGCGTTTTCCCGGTGAGTGCTTGCGTTACCCACGGTATGGGCCAAGCTTGAAGTTACGCCCTTTTCCCTCCCGATTCATGAGCCGGCCCACCCCCATCATCCTTGGCGAAGTCCTTTTCGACTGTTTTCCCGACGGCCGCCGCGTGCTCGGCGGAGCCCCCTTCAATGTTGCCTGGCACCTCCGGGGTCTGGGCGCCGACCCCTTGTTCATCAGCGCCATCGGTGATGACGTGGCCGGCGGAGAGATTCTCGAGCGCATGCGCTCTCATGGCCTCCGAACCGATGGCGTGCAGATTCGCGGGGACGCCTCGACCGGCCGCGTCGACGTCCTCAGGGCAGAGCATTCCCCGGAATACCACTTTCCCGAGACCTCGGCCTGGGACTGCGTCGAGGGCGCCGAAGCCGCGCTTCCGCCCGAAGCCGACATGCTGTATCAGGGG
>JBKHAU010000065.1:0-9398 GCA_046542725.1 Opitutales bacterium | reverse complement strand
GGGGGTTGCGGGCGATGAATTTTCGAATCCAGAGGTCGATGAAGGAATGCGTCCGGCGGTGCTGGTGCCACCAGCCCAGCAGGCTGATGACGAAGGCGCCAAGGGTGTCGAGGATGAGGTCGAACATCGTATCAGTGAGGCCCGAGGGATCGCCGAGCATCGGCTTTTGCATGTTCATCCCGAGAAGTTGGTCCATCGAGAACTCGAAGATCTCCCACAATGCGCCGATCGCGACCGCGAAGAAGAAGGCGAAGAGCGCGACAAAGGAGGGCCGCATATGGATTTCGATACGCTCCGTCTCGTTGAGCACATAGACGAGGAGGAAGCCGAGGATGCCGAGCATCAGGCCGGAGCTGGCGTGCAGCGCGATGTCCCACCACCAGAGGCGGTGGTAGTAGCCGCGCACCTCGCCAAGGAAGAGCGACGCAAAGAGGAAAAGCAGCGCAAGTACCTCGAACTCCGCCGGAATGTCGACCTTGAGCCGCCGCTCGAGCAGGACAGGGACGAACATGAGGCCGAAAATCCCGGCCGTGACCAGCGCGGTCAGCCACTGCCGTTCATACAGCGCACCGAAGAAGCCCAGCCCCATGATGATCTGGAGGACGAGAAAGAGTCGCCGCTGAAAGCGTTCCGCGCTGTCCTCGAGATGGGAGGGCAGACCCTCCGGCGGCGAGGGCGGGGAAGGAGGTGGGGATGCATCGTCATCAGCCATGGAGCGCAGCATGTGCGCTGGGCCGCGGGCTTCAATCCAAGGCGGTCGCAAAGCAGCCCATCGCGCCCCAAGACATCTCCACGCCACACGTCCCGGGCACCACCGAAACGCGCACGACGAAACGAAGCCACGTGGCCGCGCTGCTGCAGCTGTGCGGGAGCGCGGCCTTCCAACGGTCACCCCGCCGCTCAACCGCCGCCCGATGGCGCAGCCATCGGCACGGCGATCCGGGTGAGCTAAAAAGGTTCATCGTCAAAGTCTGGGAGCGGCCCAGGCGCTTCGCGCGACCCATCTGGAGGAACTGCCTCCGGCGGTCTTCAGTGCGGCCCACGCCTCCTCCGGAACAGCCGCCCAGGTTGGGCCGGGCGTGCGCGGTCCTGCCGGACCGCTCCGTGGAATCATCGCCTTCCCCGGAAATCGATGATGAGACACAAAAAGGCCTCCCCGGGAGTGCGGGGAGGCCTTGCAAAGAAGGGTGAGTATCGAGAGCGGTTTTAAAACCTGCGGAAAAGCCTTACGACTTGAGCGCGGCCTGGGCGGCAGCGAGACGGGCGACCGGCACGCGCGGGGGCGAGCAGCTCACGTAGTCGAGGCCGACCTGGTGGAAGAACCCGATGGAGGAGGGATCCCCGCCGTGTTCACCGCAGATCCCGAGCTTGAGGCCCGGCTTGGTCGCGCGACCCTTTTCGGCGGCGATCTCGACGAGCTGGCCGACGCCGGCCTGATCGAGGGCGGCGAAGGGGTTCTGGTTGAAGATCTCGGCTTCCTTGTACTTGTCGAAGAACGAGCCCATGTCGTCGCGGCTGAGGCCGAGGGCGGTCTGGGTGAGGTCGTTCGTGCCGAAGCTGAAGAAGTCGGCGACTTCCGCGATCTGGTCGGCGGTGACGGCGCCGCGTGGCACTTCGATCATCGTGCCGACGGAGTATTCGATCTGCACGCCCTTGGCTTCCATCACTTCTTTCGCGACGCGATGCACGATGCCGACCTGGTGGGCGAGCTCCTGCTTGAAGCCGACGAGCGGAATCATGATCTCGGGCTTCACCGCGATGGGCTTCTTGGCCTTCTGGAGGGCGGCAGCGGCCTCGAAGACGGCGCGGGCCTGCATCTCGGTGATCTCGGGATAGGAGATCCCGAGACGACAGCCACGGTGACCAAGCATCGGGTTCTCCTCGTGCAGGCTCTTCACGCGATCGGCGATCGTCTCGGCGGGGATTCCCAGCTTGTCGGCGAGGTCGCGACGGCTCGAGTCATCGTGGGGGAGGAACTCGTGCAAGGGCGGGTCGAGGAGGCGGATGGTGACGGGGAGGCCATCCATCGCCTTGAAGAGGCCCTTGAAGTCGTTGCGCTGGAAGGGCAGGAGCTTCTTCAGCGCCGCGCGGCGTTCGGCCTCCGAGGTGGCGAGGATCATCGCGCGCATGTGGCTGATGCGCTCACCTTCGAAGAACATGTGCTCGGTGCGGCAGAGGCCGATGCCCTCGGCACCGTAAGCCACCGCCGTCTTGGCGAGAGCAGGCGAGTCGGCGTTGGTCCGCACGCCGGGCGTGCGGTACTTGTCGGCCCAGCCCATGACGGTGGCAAAGAGGCCGTAGGTGAAGCTCTTCTCCGGCTTCATGTTGCCGGCGAGGACGCGCTTCACTTCGGAGTCGGAGGTCTCGATGAGATCGGCGTAGATCTGGCCGGTGGTTCCGTCGATGGAGATGAAGTCGCCTTCCTTCAGCGTCTTGCCGCCGGCTGAAAGGGTCTTCTTGGCGTAGTCGATCTTCACCCCGGAGGCGCCGCAGATGCAGACCTTGCCCATCTGGCGGGCGACGAGCGCGGCGTGCGAGCTGACCCCGCCCCGGCTGGTGAGGATGCCTTCGGAGGCAATCATGCCGCGAAGGTCCTCGGGGGAGGTCTCCTGGCGGCAGAGGACGACCTTGTGGCCACCTTTCACTTCGCGCTCGGCGGCGGCGGCGCTGAAGACGACGCGACCACTGGCCGCACCGGGGCCGGCGGGCAGGCCCTCGGCGATGGGGGTGGCGGCCTTGAGCGCCTTGGGATCGAAGACGGGGACAAGGAGCGAGTCGATCGAGTCGGCCGGGATCTTGAGGACCGCGGTCTTCTCCTTCATGAGACGCTCGCGGACCATTTCCACCGCGATGCGCACGGCGGCGAGGCCGGTGCGCTTCCCGTTGCGGGTCTGCAGCATGTAGAGTTTGCGGCTCTCGACGGTGAACTCGAAGTCCTGCATGTCGCGGAAGTGGCGCTCGAGCTTCTTGCGCACCTTCTCGAGTTCCTTGAAGGCGGCCGGCATTTCGTCGGCGAGCTGGGCGATCGGCTTGGGCGTGCGCACGCCGGCGACGACGTCTTCGCCCTGCGCGTTGATCAGGTATTCACCGTAGAAGACCTTTTCGCCATTGGCGGGGTCGCGCGTGAAGGCCACGCCGGTGGCGCAGTCGTCACCCATGTTGCCGAAGACCATGGACTGCACGTTGACGGCCGTGCCCCATTCGGCGGGGATGTTGTACTTCTGGCGGTAGAGGATCGCGCGCTCGTTCTGCCAGGAGCCGAAAACCGCACTGATCGCGCCCCAGAGCTGCTCATACGGGTCCTGCGGGAAGGTCGCCCCGGTGTGCTTCTTGATGAGGTCGAGGAAGCGCTTGATGAGTTCCTGGAGGTGCTCGGTGGTGAGATCGTTGTCCATCTCCACGCCGACTTCCTCCTTGAGGTGGTGCATCACTTCCTCGAAGGGCTCGGCGTCGGTATCGGTCTTGGCCTGCACCCCCATCACGACGTCACCATACATCTGGATGAAGCGGCGATAGCAGTCGTAGGCGAAGCGCTCGTTGCCACTCTTCTCGGCGAGGGCGAGGACCGTCTGGTCGTTGAGCCCGAGGTTGAGGATGGTGTCCATCATGCCCGGCATGGACTCGCGCGCGCCGGAGCGGACGGAAAAGAGAAGCGGGTTCTTCGCGTCGCCAAACTTCTTGCCGAGCTCCTTTTCGACCTGCTTCACGGCAGTCTTCACCTCGCCGTCGAGCGTCTTGGGGTAGGTGTTGCCGTTCTGGTAGTAGTAGGTGCAGACGTCGGTCGTGATGGTGAAGCCGGCGGGCACGGGCAGGCCGATCTTCGCCATCTCGGCGAGGTTGGCACCCTTGCCTCCGAGGAGGTTCTTCATCGTGGTGTCGCCGTCGGTCTTTTCGGCGCCGAAGGCGTAGACGTTTTGGACGGCGGGGGCGGCTTTTTGGGCGCGGGTGGCCTTGCGGGCGGCCTTCTTCTTTTGCTTTGCTTTTGCGGGCATGCTGGGCTTTGGATGCGAGGTTTTGACCGCCCGACAGGGAATGTCTGCAGGGACGGGAAAAGGCGCGAAAGTTAGGCCTCGCCAGAGGCATGTCAACGCCAAGACCGCATGCTTGCACGGCTTCGGGGCGGCGGCATCCTGAGAACGCATCACCCATGGCACCATCCCGCGACGACAACGATCCACACCACCCCGGTCCGGAGGATTTTCTGCCTCCGAATGCGCCCGAGCAAGGCGACCTCGAACGGGTCGAGGATGAGGCCTCCGGCATGTCCTTTCTCGATCATCTCGAGGAGCTGCGCTGGACGCTCCTGAAGTGCCTCGGCGCCTTCCTCGCGGCCTGCGTCCTGATCGGGTTGTTCCTCGCGAAGTTCGCCTCCCTCCTGCGCTGGCCCTTCGACTTCGCCACGCGGGGGCGGCCCGAGATGGCCTTTGGCGATCTCATCAACACTGAGATGCTCGGTGCCTTCTCGGTGATGTTTCAGCTCTTCTTCGTGGGGGGGTTCATCTTCTCCCTGCCGGCCATGCTGTTCTTTATCGGGCAGTTTATTTTTCCGGGACTGAATACGCACGAGCGCAAGATTCTCCTGCCCGCTGCACTGGGGGCCTTTGGCCTCTTTGTGACCGGGGCGACCTTCTGCTTTTTCGTCCTCCTGCCGGCGGGTTTGCGTGCCTCGTTTTTCATGAACGACCTGCTCGGCTTCGAGCTGATCCTGCGCGCGAGCAGCTACTACGGGCTGCTCCTCTGGGCGACAATGGGGGTGGGGGCCGCCTTCGAGTTTCCCCTTCTGCTCTTGGTCCTCATCCACCTCGGGGTGCTCACGGTGGATCAGCTGCGCCATTACCGCCGGCATGCCATCGTCGGTTTTCTCGTCCTCTCCGCGGTGGTCACGCCGACGCCGGATCCCATCACCTTCCTCTTCCTCGCCGTGCCGCTCTACCTGCTCTACGAATTCTCCATCCTGGTGGGACGGCGCGTCGAGCGGAAGCGGCGCGAGCGCGAGGCGGCCTTTGACGCGGAGTATGGGAAGTAGCCCGCGGCGGCCGGTGTAGGAAACACCTGGGTACGATTCGGACGCACGCTCAGCGCCCGAGGATCATCCAGACCTTCTGGTCGCCATAGCTCTTGAGGCGGACGGAGGCGTGCTTGACGTCATCTCGGGCGGCGACGTTGGGAACCGCCGGGTCGATATAGATGGCGCTGGGGGGACAGACCCCGCAGAGGCGGCTGGCGAGGTTGATGGGGCGGCCGAGAAAGTCGTTGTCGATCGAGATCTTGCTCGCGAGGCCGAAGCTCATGCCGGCGCCGATGCCGTCGGGCGCGCCGTGGCTGAACTCCGGTCCACGGATGATTTGCTGCCAGGCCGGCGCGAGGTTCATGAGGCCCTCGACGCAGGTCTCGATGGCGACGTCGCGGTCCTTCGGGCTGGTCTGCCAGACTGCGAGCACGCCGTCGCCGAGGAACTTGACGAGCTCGGGCGGGTAACGCCGGAAACCGCTGCGCACCATCCCGTAGAAGGCGGTCATGAGGCCGCAGGTGTAGGGCGATTCGATGTTGGGCTGCTCGCAGAAGGCACTGAAGCCGCGCATGTCGATGACGGCCGCGAGGATCTCGCAGGGCAGTCCATACTCGACCTCGGTCTGCAGTTCCTCCGCGATGTAGTAGCTCGAGTAGACATAGTCCTCGAAGCGGTAGACAAGCAGCTTGTCGTCGTCGGGCGAGTAGAAGTGCAGGCCGGGGGCGAGAAAGTCGACGGAGTCGAGGAGGTATTCGATCTTGGCGTTGCCGTAGTCGCCCGGTTCGGTGAGGGGGGAAAGATAGAAACGCGCGATGAAGCGACGGACCTGGCCGCGGTTTTCCGCGATGACCTGGAGAACGGCCGACACTTCGGCCTCGTTTTCGATGAGGAAGCGACCGTAGCCCTCGACGGTGTAGAGGATGGAGCGGTACTTGGCCTGCGTGCGCTGGTAGTGGCTGCAGATGTCCCAGAAGTCCCGGAAGTTGAGGTCCGGGATCGCGTAGTGGCGATGCAATGGATGCAAATCGAGCATGGGAGAAGAGGGCCGGCCCAGGGGCGTCATCCATTTTTATCGCCCCCGAGGACCGTGACTTGACCCGGAAAACAGAACGCGCCGCCCCTGCACAGGGAACGGCGCGTCAGCAAAGGGCGGGAGCGAGAAACGCTCAGGAGGCCCGGGAGGCCCGGCGGTGCTCCATGAGCACGATCCAGAACATATACTCCGCAAAGAAAAAGACGCCGGCGATCGGGATGGCGGTGAAGGCGCTCCAGATATACTTCCACGGCATCGCCTCGGTCGGCACGAAGGGGGTCAGGAGGTAGGCGAAGACGAGCCAGAAAAGGCCCGCGAGGAGGATGCTCGCGCCGATGAACTTCTTGCCGACAAATTCTGCGAAATGATCTGATGCCATGGTAAAATGGGGACGATGAGGATTTTGTTTGTGGCGCAAGCCGGGCGCAGAGACAAGGCAATGTTTGGCCGCGACGGTCGCAAAAGCCGCGGGGGAGGCTTGCCGCAGAAGAGTTTCGCTCCGTTCATATGGGCGTGAACACGTCCTCCCGATTGGCTCTCCTTCGTTCCCTGCTGCTGCTGGCCGCGGTCGGCGGACTGGGCTTTCGCCCCATCGCGATGTCGGAGGTGGAGGCGGAGGACAACGTCGCGATCGGCGGCTACGATGCGGTGGCCTACTTCACCCGGGGCGAGCCGACGCGGGGACGCGCCATCCTGCGGGTGGAGTGGCAGGGCGCGCTCTGGTATTTCGCCAATCGTCGGCACCAGCGTCTTTTCGAGGCGAACCCGGATCAATATGCGCCCGCCTACGGCGGCTTCTGCGCCTTTTGCATAGCAGACAGCGAGACCGCGCCGACGAACGGCGATCCGGAGGTCTTTCTCATTCACGAAGACCGGCTCTACCTCCTCCAGAGCGAGGCGGTGAAGCGGGAGTGGATGCAGGATCTGGAGGGCCACACGGCGAGGGCGCGGGCCGTCTATGCAGGCCTCGTGACGATCGCCGAGCGGGCAGGCGACGCCGAGCAGGAATGAGCGCCCTCAGGGACAACACGACCGTAGGAGCAGGGTTTTCCGCCGGGAGGGAGTGCTTTCTTGCACCCAAGATTCACGGAATCGCACCTTTCTAAGCAAACGACGTTGTGATAAGTGAAGATATGTGCAAGGTGCTTTCGTGGATCCGCCTCTCTTCGGAAACGACTCACCCCCGGGGGCTTCGCCAGGCGCGGCACCCATCGTGGTGGTGAAGCGTCACCCGCTCCTCTCGGCGACGATGGTGGCGGTGTGTGAACGGGAAATGAGTCGGGGCCGAGTCCGCCACTTCACGCGCTGCGTGGAGGCCCTGCGAGACCTGCGTATCCATCCTGCCGAGATCCTCGTCTGCGGTCTGAACCTGGGCGATTGCGACGGCCTCGATCTGCTCGAAGTGGTCCATGCGGAAAGCCTCGCGCGGAGCATCGTGATCGTCTCAGACCGCAAAGATGAGCGCGTGCTCGACCGCTTGCGGCGATACAAGGAGCGCGCCGTGATGGTCGACGCCGACGCCCTTGACGAGGCCGAACTCACCTGGGCGTTGCAGCGCGCGCGTTCTGGGGAGGGACACGTCAGCGCCTCGATTCGCGAAGCATGGGCGCACGTGCGCCAGGCACCCGACGGTTTCAGCCTGCGCCTGACGGAGGCAGAGCAGGCGGTCCTCGCCTATAGCGCCGCCTGGAGCGAAGATCACCTCGTGGCGTCACGGCGTGGCCGCAGCCTTGCCACCGTGCAGACACAGCGGAAGCGTGCGATGCGCAAGCTCGGGCTTCGCTCCCGCGCCGAACTCGTCGTCTACGCGGTGCGCGCCGGGCTCCTGCGCTTCGATGGCAATGCGACGCTCTTTCCAGGCCTCGAGGCCAACCGGTTGCGGGCCGCCGCCGCTGCCTTCCCGCCGAAGACCTGAACGGACCCGCGGCGAAACGGCATACCCCCAAAGAGGGTAGACGAAAATTTTGTCGACGTTATCATTCTGGTCACCGTTTGGGCCCAATGAAGGCTCCTTGGCCATCGACACCGCCCGACCGGGCGCGCGACACCATCGAAGCGCTTCGTCTGGAGCGCGGGATGTTCGCGGGCGGCATCTACTGGGCCCTTCTCATTGTCGTGGTGGCGGTTTTGGGCACGGTGCCGTGGGTCAAGGTCGATCTCCCTCAGCGCGCCTCCGCCGTCGTTCGACCTGAAGGCGACACCACGCTCGTGCGGGCGCCCGTCGCGGGCATCATTGAGAGCGTTTGGGTGCAGGAGAACGACTCGGTGGAGCTCGGCACGCCGCTGATCCGTATCCGCAACGAGGAACTCGAGGAAGACCTCGCGCTCGGCGATCGTCGCCTGGTCGAGATCGAGGCCCGGGTGGCGGACCTGACCGCGATGCTCGCGGAGGAAGAAGTTTCGTCGGACCATGCGTGGCGAACCGGGGAACAAGCGATGCGTTACGCGAGTTTCATCGCCGAAAGCGAAACGGCCGCCGCGCGCCTCGCGCAAGTGACTCGTGCCCTCGAGCGGGCCCGATCGCTGCGGGAGCGCGACATGATCCCGGCGGCGGAGTATGAAGAGGTGCGGCATGACGCTCTCCGCGCACAGCGCGCGCTGGAACTCCTGCATGCCCAGGCGCGGACGCAATGGGAGGCCGACCTCGGCAGCACGAAGCAGGAGCGCGCCCACCTCTCCGCGCTGCAACGCCAGCGTGAGGAGCGGCAGCGGCAGCATGAGGTGACGGCTCCCGCCGCCGGAGACGTGCTCGGCGTAAAGGGGCTCAGCGCCGGCCAGTTCATCGCCGCCGGGGACGTCATCGCGACCATCTCGCCCGATACCGACCTCCGTCTCGAGGCGCGACTCTCGGCCTCCGCCGCAGGCTTTCCAGCAGTGGGCGCGCCGGCGCGCATTCAACTCGACCCCCTGCCGGCGAGCGACTGGGGCTACCTCGAGGGCGTCGTCACGGAAGTCGCCGCGGACGTGCAGGCTGACGCAAACGGCTTATGGAGACGCGTGACGATCATCCCGGCCACCCACGAGCTTGTCCGCTCCAATGGCGCAAAAGCGCATCTTCGCAAAGGAATGACCGCCACCGTCTGGATTCTCGGCGAGCGGCGTCCGATCTGGTCAGTCCTGAGCGGTCATACCTCCAACTGGCTCAAACGTGACGCCGATCCCTGAATCAGCCCCCGAGGTCATTTTATTCAATTCTCATCTCTCAATAAATCATCACACGAATGATCACACGACTCCCTTCGCCTCCGCTTCGGCAGCAAATAAAAGACTTTGCGGGAAATCGGCAGGTTTGTGACGAGTGGACGGCAGAAGTCCACGGACACCACTATCGAATAGTAAATATCTGGAAGAACC
>JBKHAU010000064.1:0-9441 GCA_046542725.1 Opitutales bacterium | reverse complement strand
GGCTCGGATCCACCGAGCGGGACACCCCGGTGGATCCACGGGTGCCCGGGGCGCAGCGACGTCTCCGCCGAGAACACGGTCTCCTCCCCCCGGCGCAATTCGAGGCGCACGGCCCCGAGGTCGACCGGCGTGGCTGCCGCCAGCTCCAGTTTTCCATCCTCCGCCACCACGAGGCGGAGGCCCGCGAACTCGTTCACGTTTTGCAGCGGCCCGGTCTTCTGGAAAGGCCACCAGACCTGCGAGAAATGCTTCTCCTCGGAGGGAAGGAGGTAGGAAAAATCGGGCTGGTTGTCGGTGTAGACACCGGCCATGAGTTCGACGTAAGGCCCACCCTCATCCGTCAATTCCCGGTCCCAGGCCCATCCAAAGGGATGGTTGCCCCAGGTCCACTGCTTCTTCCCGGGCGAGATGTGGCGGTTGGCGAAATGGACAAAGCCTCCCTCGGCCGCGAAGTCGTAGCCCCCCAGAAAACCGTAGTCGGTCTCGCAGACCATGTAGCTGGTGGGGACGGGAATGTGCTTGTACCAAGAGAGGTCGTTCGCTTCCGGACGGTTTGCGTAGTCGACCCCGTAGTAGTTGTTCCGGGCCCGCGGAAAGGAACTCATCGCCCGCACCGCGTGGTCCGCGACGTAGTGCACATCCGGGGGAAAGAAACTCTGGTAGTGGTCATGCACGCGGGCGGCGAGGTTCGCCCACCAGAGAAAAGTCTGCGTCCAGGCGGTGCGATTGTGCAGCCGAACGCGCACTTCGATGGCCGCGCTGCCGGGGCGCAGGCGCACTCCATGCATCCCCTTGAGGCGGGTGATGGGATCCAGCTCCGACATCCACACCGTCTTCGCGCCGTCGGCCTCCTCCTCGATATGGACATCGGTCGGCAGAAAGGTGCCGGGGCGGTGATGCTGCGGCCAATTGAACTCGATGCCCCCCGAGATCCACGGCCCCGCCAGCCCCACGAGCGCCGGCTTGATCACCTCCTGGCGATAGATGAAATCGTAGTTTCGGTTGGTCTTGTCCTGCCCCTTGAAGATGCGCCCGCCGATCTCCGGTAGGATCTCGAGGTAGACGTATTCGTTTTCCAAGACGACGACCTTGTAGTCGACCGGCTTGGGCTCATCGAAGACCTTGTCGATAAAGGGAATGGGATACACCTTTCCGCTCGATCCCTGATAGACCCGGTTCTCGAAAAAGAGTGGGTTCCGATCAGGGACGCCGACGGGATAGGTGGGGATCGTCCGTGTGGTGAGCGCGGCTTCAACGGTCATGAACAAGGGTCCGTGATTTGCGGTGGAAAAGGCTTATCAAGAGACAACGAAGAAAAGGAGGGCCCCGAGAATCACCGCCGTCCCGGCGAGGTTCGCTTCCCATCCGGTTTTCAGGACCCTCTCGGGGCGTTCCGGCAGGACCGGCACCTCGCGCAGAGGGCGCATCCCGGTGAGGAGGCGCCTGGCAGTCGAGAGATTCGCCGCGCGCATGGAGATTCCTCTGAGCGACGAGGAAGGGCTCCGCCCGGCGAGAAAGGCGTCTGCACGCTCCTCGAGCGGACCTTTCGCGCGTCCCGTCTTCCAGCGGCGGAGACCGACCACGGGGCCAAAAAAAGCGGCGAAAAAGGCGATGTCCAAGAGGGAGATGCTCATGCGGGGTGACATGGGGAAAAGGCGGAGGGCAGCATAGCGAATCTTCCGCCCCTCTTGCCATGGGTGATCCTCGGGTCTTCGATGGACGATCTTATGAAACGCATGCAAGAGGGCTTTCCCCGCCAGATCGTCGTCCGGTACTCCCTCGAAACGGTCTCCCGCCTGCGGGAGCTACCCCTCACCCGCACGCTCTATCCGACTGATCTCGGGCACTTCCCGGAGGCGGCCAATCATTTCGTTGCCCGCCCCGAAGGTTGCCCCAATTTCATCTTCATCTACTGCGTGGGAGGCCATGGCTGGTGCGAGCTGGAGGGCAAGCGATGGCCCGTATCGGAAAACCAGGGAATCCTCATCCCGGCGGGAACCGCGCACGCCTACGGCACCGACGCCGGCGAGCATTGGAGAATCCATTGGGTGCATTTCAACGGATCCGAGGCCGAGGGCCTGTTCGCGCACATGCACGATTCGGTCGAGAGCCCCCTCATCTTCCTTCCGCGACCGGAGCCGCTCGTCGATGCATTTGCCGAGATGCGGCATTGGACCGGCCGCGCCCAGGTGACGGCCGCCCTCATCGCCTTGGGAGGAAGCCTTGCCCGGCTGGTCGGGATGGTCATCGAAGGCCGACGCGCGATGGCGGGCAAGGCGCGGCGCATCGAGGAGCGCATCCGTCTCAGCGTCGAACGGATGCACGAGAGCCTGCACGCCCCACTCCATTTGCACCAACTCGCCGCCGAAGCCCGCCTCTCGGTCCCGCACTACTGCGCCACGTTCAAGAAGCAGATCGGCACCACCCCGATCCAGCTCCACACGCAACTGCGCATTCGCCGGGCCTGCGAGCTCCTCAGCCAGACAAGGCTCGCGATCCGCGAGGTGGGTGACGAGGTCGGATTCGACGATCCATTCTATTTCAGCCGGACTTTCCGCAGGGTCATGGGAGTGTCGCCCAGCGCCTATCGCAAGGATCACCCCGCTCCGCTCGCGCCGGACGAGGCGATCGCAAACGACGCTTCCGCACTGGCGAACTAGTCTTGAAGCGCCCGGGCGCTCACGGTGAAGACGGAGACGGTGGCGGCATGGCCGACGGGGACGTCGGCGCTCCCGGGGGCGGCGCTCTCGAGGGCGGGCAAGCAACGTCATGCCGACGGGGACGTCGGCGCTCCCGGGGGTGGCGCTCTCGGGGGTGGCGCTCCCGGGGGCGGCCGGCGGTGGAATTTGGGCTAGTCCTCGACGATGTCGACCTGGAGCTGGAGGAAGCGTGGGGTGTCGGCCTGCACCGGCGCGCTGTCCTGGAAGGAGACGGCGCCCGCGGTGTTGCTCTCGCCCGCGCTGAAGTAGGCGGCATCGTCCTCCGCGGCATCGAGCCCGAGAGTGGCGTCGCCCACCACCTCGTAGATCACGGCGGGGTCAGCGATGCGGTCGAAGCCCCAGCTGAGACGCCCGGAGGTGGAGAACGTCGGGGCGGGGAAGGGATGTGCATTGGCCACCATGGGATCGGTCCCGATGGCGTATTCGAGGAGGTTGCTCAAGCCGTCCATGTCGGGGTCGTCGTCATTCCCCGCGACGCCGTCGGCGGGGTTGGCGCCGAAGTGGTGGGTGCGCCAGAGGCTGATGGCGGTGTCGACCGCTTCGTCGCCCACGACATGGACGGAAAACGACTCCACCTCCACCGTCTTCTGCTCGTCGTTGAGCGTGTTGCTGGCAAAAATGCCCACCGTCAGATCGGAGAGGCTGTCGAGGAAGCTCGCGTTGGGCACGATGGGATTGGACACCACCCCATCGACGAGATAAATCCACGACCCGTCCTGCCGGGCGATCGTCACCGACATACCGTCCGCGACGTTCATGTCGGGGAGAAAAGTGGGGTTGTTGTCGGACCCATTCTGGGTATGCACGCCGAGGCGGTTGGCGTTGGCCTCGAAAAAGATCAAGCCGGCGCGCGTCAGCGTCGTGGCGGAGCTCCCGACAAAGACGCCGGCCTGATCGATATGGGCGAGGTGGGTCAAGGGCCCGAACTGCGCCGTGACGACAAAGTCCTCCTCTCCGGTGAAGCCGAATTCGGACAGCTGGTGGCCGACCGCGGAGATGAGGCCGACGCCCACTTGACCGTTGAAGTCGGTGCGCGTCGTGGTGAGGAGGAGTTGTCCGTTGGCGGGATCCAGTTCGAGGTTCGGATCGTTACCCGAGATGCCGGTGCCGGTCCCGGCGAGGCGAGCGGTCAGGCCGGTCGCAACTCCTGCGCTGTCGGTGAGGCCGCCGGTGGGCGCGGTCTCGAAGTCGTGCCGAAGACCCTCCAGCTCGACGGTCGCGCCGACGTAGATGGAGAAGGCGACTTCGTCCGCGACGCTGGTCTCGATCCGGTCGTAGGCCCGCACCCGCACCGGCCAGACCTGGCCGCCCTGGGAGACGAGCGGGGTCCAGGAAACGAGCCCGCTCTGAAGGCCGACGCTGAGCCCGGGGGGTCCCTCGAGGACCTCGAACTCGAGGAGGAGGTCGGACTGGTTCTGGAGGTCGACAAGCGCGATCTCGATGGTCTCGCCGACGCGCATGGCCTGGTGCGGAACAGGCGCGAGGTCGGGCGGGTTGAGGGGCAGGGTGCGGTCGGGGATGGCCACCTTGCTGCCCCAGACCGCGACGTTGGTGGCGGAGGCGGCGGTGAAGCCATGGACCCACAGGCCCTGGTCGCTGTCCCAGAATTCCGCGACGACGCCGCGGTAGGTCACGCCGTCGATGGTGAGGCGGATGTTCTGGTCGTCGGGCATGAACCAGTTGCCGGTGGCGCCGCTCAGGCTGCCGTCGGCGAGCAATTCGACGACGGTCGAGGTCTTCACCTCGACGGTCTCGGGGGTAGCAGGGCCGGGCGTGTTGGTGCCATGGTTGATGAACTTGTAGCGTCCGGCGATCTCGCTCTCGGTATAGCTGCCCTGGGTCTCACCGGCGTAGCGGTGAGGGGCCATGACCGGCCAGCCGTCCTCGTTGAACCACATCTGGTGGACGCGCACCTCATGCGCTTCGCCGCGGCCGACAAAGCGGGTGTGGAAGATGTTGAACCACTTGCCCGTCTCCGGGTCTTGGATGACCGAGTTGTGCCCCGGCGAAAGGTAGCCCGTGGACGTGTCCTCCGGCTCGCCCGCGACGGGGAGAAACTGCCAGTTGCCCGCGAGCTTCAGCCCATAGGGATCGATTGCGCCGCGGGAGTGCTGGTTGGGCAGTTCGGTCGTCGCCATGTTGTTGCCCGCGGGATCGAAGTAGGGACCCTCGGGCTGGGTCGCGCGAAAGACGCGCATGTTGTAGCCATCGCCGGCGGCGAGTCCGCCATAAGACAGAAAGAGATAGTAGAAGCCGGCCGCCGCGTTGTAGTCGATGAAAGGCCCTTCGTGAATGCCACCGTCGATGAGCCTCGTGCCCCAACTCTGCCCCGGAAGCTGGAAGCCCGTCTGGTCATTCATCTCGAGGAGAAAAATTCCCCCGGAGTAGGAGCCGTAGACCATCCAGAGAGTGTCGTCGGCGGCCTCGCGAAAGAGTGTCGGGTCGATCGTGTTGGGGTGGACCGCGGGATTGAAGCCGGAGATCCCGGTGCCGGCGCGGAGGATCTCGCCCAGGTCGGTGTAAGGGCCCTCAACCGTGTCCGCCACGGCCACCCCCATGTAGCTGCGGTAGTTCAGGTAGTTGGTCCAGACGTTGTAGTAGTAGTAGAACTTCCCGTCCTCGAGCTGGTAGACATCGGCCGCCCAGAGGGTCTCGGCATTGGTCCAGGCCACGAGTTCGTCGAGATCGTTGGCAAAGTCCGCGAAGTGCGGTGGGTTGCCGTTGTTCACGCTCGAGGCGACCTGCGTCCAGTGCATCAGGTCCTCGGTCCAGGCGGAGGCCCCGTGCGACCCGTAGACATAATAGCGCTCGCCCACCTTGATGACCGAGGGGTCATGGACGGAGACGTTGGAAAAGGAGGGTGATTGGGCCGCGAGAGAGACAGCCGAGGCGCACGCACCGACGCCGATGAGGAGGATGGACAAGGAAGCGGAGAATTTCATGGGGAGACTCTGGAGTATTTGACGTGGAGCACCTTGAAGCCGCACCCCGACCGCTCAGGAAGCAGCCACGGGGAGGGTCGATGGCGGCGGCGGAGAGGCACAGGCAAGGAGGGATGAGGAAGATGACCGGAGGAAGGGGAACGGAGGCATCGCCGCCGATGCACGACGACACAACCTCATCCCTTCATGCGTCTTTCCGCCGCCCATCCCGCCACCCTTTCGGTCGAAAACAGATCGGTGAGGCGACCCGCCCGGACTCAACTCAGGCGATCGCGATAGTCGGCATAGCCAAAGCGGCGCACGACCTCAAGGCGGCCGGCCGCCGGATCCCAGGTGGCGATGTGGGGATGCTGGATGCCGTTGAAGGTGCTCGTCTTGACCATGGTGTAATGGGCCATGTCGAGAAAGGTCACGCGGTCCCCGATCTCGAGCGGCCGGTCGAAGCTGTAGCGGCCGATGCGATCACCGGCGAGGCAGCTCTGCCCCCCGAGGGAGCAGGTCCAGGCCTTCTCGTGCGGCGCGGCCGCCCCCACGATCTCGGGGCGATAAGGCATCTCGAGCACGTCGGGCATGTGGCAGGTGGCGGAGACGTCGAGGATCGCCATCGGCCCCTCCGGCGTCTCGAAAAGATCGAGCACGGTGGAGACGAGGACCCCGGTGTTGATCGCAATGGCCTCCCCTGGCTCCAGATAGACCTGCAGGTGCGGCCACTTGTGACGAAAACGCCGGATGAGGGCGACGAGGTGCTCGCGGTCATACTGCGGCGCGGTGATGTGATGCCCGCCGCCAAAGTTGACCCACTTCATCTGCGGGAGGAACTCGCCAAACTTCGCCTCGAAGTGCTCCAGGGTGCGTGCCAGGGTCGCCGCCCCCTGCTCGCACATGGTGTGGAAATGCAGGCCCTCGATCCCGCCGAGGTCCTTTCCCTCCAGCGCCTCCCGGCGGATCCCGAGGCGCGAACCCGGCGCGCACGGGTCGTAGAGCGCGACCTCCACCTCGGAGTACTCCGGATTCACCCGCAGGCCGCAGGAGATGGTGCGTCCCGCATTTCGGATACGCTCCCGGTGACGCTCCCACTGCCCAAACGAGTTGAAGACGACATGATGCGCGAGCGGTGCGATCGCGTCGATATCGGCCTCGCTGAAGGCGGCGGCAAAAACATGCACCTCCTTGCCAAAAAAGTCGTGCCCGAGCTGCGCCTCATGTGGACCGCTCGCCGTGATGCCCGCCAGATACTCCCGCATGAGCGGAAAGACCGCATGCATCGCAAAGCCCTTCAGCGCACAGAGGATCTTCGCCCCGCTTGTCTCCTGCACCTCATGGAGGATTTCGAGGTTGCCCCGCAGCCGCGCCGTATCGACGACAAAGCACGGCGAGGGGACGTCGCCCGGCAGGCCCGGATCATAGTGGATAATGTGTTCCATTAAGCAAAAATTCCTACTCCTACTCCTAATCCTCCTCCTAATCCTAATCCTACTCCTACTCCTAATCCTACACTGTCCCCGCACCCTCGCTATAACCCGCCGGCTCTTCCTGCACGACGTCAGGCTCGAGCCGTCGCCTCAACCCGTACAACTGGTTGACGATCATCTCCAGCATTGTCTTACCAGGCGCCACCTCGGTGGCATTTCTCAATCGTTTCGCCACCACCACGTCGAGGCAGGCCGCACATTCGAGGGCTGAGCCGCAAGCGATCTGAAGATAGCGCACGCGATCGCGTGTCGAAAATTTCGCGTTCCCTTCCGCGATGTTGAGCGGGACGCTCGTGGAGGCACGGTCGAGTTGGTTCTTCACCGCAGCGCCGGTGGGCATTGCAGTGATCAAGTCGTCGGCCCATACGACGAAATTGATCGCGAGTTGATAAACGTGCAGGCGTTCGTGGGCAAAGGGCATCAGGGGGCGGGCGGGAGGGAGACTAGGAGGAGGTTTGGAAGGAGGAGGAGGACTGAGGGTATGACTAGGAGTAGGATTAGGACTAGGACTAGGAGTAGGATTAGGAGCAAGGGGGGGGAGGAAGGGGGGATTGGGAGTAGGACTAGGACTAGGAGTAGGATTAGGATTAGGAGGAAGGGGGAAGGGATCGCTCAGTCGACGAGGACCGCCGGCTTGTCGTCGAGGAAGAGCTCGGTCCAGGGGAGGCCACGCTGGTTGAGTTGTTCCATGAAGGGATCGGGGTCGAACTCCTCGACATTGAAAACGCCGGTGCCTGTCCACTGTCCGGTGAGCATCATCATCGCGCCGATGACGGCGGGCACGCCGGTGGTGTAGGAGACGCCCTGTGAATTGGTCTCGGCGAAGGCCGCCTCGTGGTCGCAGATGTTGTAGATGTAGTAGTGCTTCCGGACGCCGTCCTTCTCCCCGTCGGCCACGATGCCGATGCAGGTGCGGCCTTTGGTCGTCTTGCCGAGGTCGCCGGGGTTGGGGAGGACGGCTTTGAGGAACTGCAGGGGGATGACCTCCTGTCCGTTGTAGATGACCGGATCGATGCGCGTCATGCCGACGTTTTGGAGGACGCGGAGGTGGGTGAGGTATTGCTCGCCGAAGGTCATCCAGAAGCGCATGCGCTGGATCTCGGGCAGGTTCTTCGCGAGGGACTCCATTTCCTCGTGATACATCAGATACATCTCCTTGGGGCCGATTCCCTCGGGAAAGTCGAAGGAGCGGTGGACCTCGAGCGGCGCGGTCTCGACCCACTGGCCGTCCTGCCAGTAGCGGCCATTGGCGGTGACCTCGCGGATGTTGATCTCGGGGTTGAAGTTGGTCGCGAAATGCTGGCCGTGGTCACCTGCGTTGCAGTCGATGATGTCGAGCGTGTCGATACGGTCGAAGTGATGCTTGCGCGCGTAGGCAGTGAAGACGTTGGTCACGCCCGGGTCGAAGCCGCAACCGAGCAAGGCCATGAGGCCGGCCTCCTTGAAACGCTCCTCGTAGGCCCATTGCCAGTGGTATTCGAACTTGGCCTCGTCGCGGGGCTCGTAGTTCGCGGTGTCGAGGTAATGCACCCCGGCGGCGAGACAGGCGTCCATGATGGCGAGGTCCTGGTAGGGCAGCGCGACATTGATCACGAGATCGGGGCGAAAGGCCTCGAGCAGCCGGGTGACCTGGTCGGCGTGATCGGCGTCGACCTCGGCCACCTCGATCTTGCGCGGCAACTCATCGGCGATCGCCTGGCAACTGCTCAAGCGACGACTGGCGAGGCAGATTTCCGAAAAGACCTCGGGGATCTGGGCACATTTGTGGGCGACGACACGGCCGACGCCGCCGGCTCCGATGATGACTACTTTACTCATGGCAAAAAAGAGGACTCAGGTGGTGAGGGATGGATGCTTCGAGGGCAAGCAGAGGGGATGTGACACGAAAGGCAAACGGCGAACACCATGACCCGGCATTGCCTGGGTTAAATCCCCCAAGTCGCCCGCGGATCTTCCGCGGCGCATGACAATCGAGCCCTCCGCCCCTACCCTGCCTCATGTCGAACGCGAGTTCCACCCATCAAAGCGCGGCGGAGACACCCGCCTCCCAACGCGGCTACCGGCACGTCCTCGGTTCCGCCTTTCTTCTTCTCGGCGCACTCCACTTTGGTTTCTCCCTCCTCGCCGTGCTCCTTCCGGCCTTTCCCGGGGCGGCCGGCGAGCAGGAGCGGCTGAGCCTCATGGCTTCGCTCGCTGTCTCCTATCTGCGCTTTCAGGTCTGGTCCGGCCTGCTCTTGGGCCCGCTCACGATGGCCGCCGGGTGGCTCATGCGCCAAGGTCGCCATCTCAACTTCCAGCGTCTCATCG
>JBKHAU010000063.1:0-9520 GCA_046542725.1 Opitutales bacterium | reverse complement strand
CACCAGCCCGCAGGGCGTCGAGGGTCTGTGGGTCGAAGACGGTGCGTGCATCGCGGTCAAAAACGCCGAAGGCGTGGTGACCCGTGCCGCCGTTGTCCCAGTAGAAGGGAAGGAGGCCGAGCGCGTTGGCCTGGCGGGTGACAGTCTCATGGTAGTGCGCTCGGGCGGCGAGATGCGGGGTGCGCTGGGCCTCGGGCAGGTCCGACCGGCGCATGGCGCCATACTCGCCGAGGATCACAGGAATGCCTTGGTCGACGAACTGTGTCTTCATGCGTGTGAAGAGGTCGTCGACGGTCGCTTCCTCGCCCCAGGTGGCGTTGCGGGCGGGATCGTCCGCCGAGTGGAATCCGTCGCCCCAGTAGTAGACCATGTCTCCCCAGTCCTGATCGCGGTCCATGAGCGTGAAATCGTAGGGCGTGTAAAAGTGGACTTCGGCCATGAGACGGCCCGGCACCGTGTCGACCGGCATGCGGTCCATGAGCGCCTCCGTGCGCTCAATGTCGGTGAGCGGTCCCTGCACGACGAGGACGCGGAAGGCATTGCGGCCACCCGTCGCGCGCACCGCGTCGACGAAGGTCTGGTGGTAGGTGTGAAGGACCTCCATCTGGGCAGCGTCCTCGACGTGCGGCTCGTTCGCGCTGGCAAAGAGGAGGCGGTCGTCAAAGTCGCGCAGACGGGTCGCGATCTGTTCCCAGAGGGCCCGCTGCCGGGCGTCGACCGCGGCCTGCGCGGCGGGCGTGACGTTGTTCTCCAGCCAGCCGCCGTCCCAGTGAATGTTGACGATCGTGACGAGATCCCGGTCGAGGCAGAGCTGGACGACCTCCGCGATGCGCTCGAGCCAGGCCGGGTCGATCGCAGCGGTGGCCTCATCGGCATACTGGTTCCACGCCACCGGCAGACGGATGGCGTCGAAGCCGCTGTCCTTCACCAGCTGGATGAGTTCGGGCGTGATGCGCGGGTTGCCCCAGGCGGTCTCTCCCCCGATCGCCTCGAGCGTGTTGCCCATGTTCCAGCCGAGGCTGACGGCTGCTGCGAGTTCCGCCGCCGAACGCTCCATCCCACGCAGGTCGGGCGCGACCGGCGCGGTGTTGTAGTCCGGGAAGGCAGCCTCTCCACAGGCGAGCGAGGCCATCCCGGCGGCGCAGGCGAGCGCAAGGGTGCGGCAGAGGGGAAAGGAGGAATCAAGGCGCATGGGAGGACGGGTAGAGGGGAGCGGGGAGTGGCCTTCGCCATCGAGCGAAAACGACTGGGGTGCGTCCACCCTGCGATGATTTAAGCATAAATCAAGTGCTGGATGCTACGCGCTTGTGCGTGAAGCGGGGCCGCCAAGTTGGGACTGTGGGCTCCGTCGGGCGCGCTCACCGGCACCTCAATCGGTGACGGCGCCAGGCGCTGGCGGCGGCTCGAACTTGAAGACGCGGGGGGCTTTGACGGTCTCCATGAGGCGGGCCGGATCGCCGCCGAAGGTTTTTGTGACCGGGTTTCCGTTGCGCCCGAGACCCTCGAAAATGCCGGCGTCGACAAGGGGCCAGATCACCGCCTTGGCCTGCCCCTCGTTGGTGAAGAGGCCGAAGTGGCTTTCCGATCCATCGGGCGTGCTGCTCTTCCACGGTTCATCGAAGGCCTGAAAATAGAAGCAGCTCATCCCCTCAGACTGCGTCCATGCGCGCACGGCGTCGTGGAAGAGTTTCGAGGTATATTCGTCGGCCGCCCGGGTGCCCTCGTCGCCATAAGAGGCATCATCCCGCGTGGCCCATCCGGTCTCCCCGATGTGGATGGCCTTCTCGATGCCATGTTCCCGCAGATAGCGCTGCACCGCCGCCACCTGGTCCTTCTGGTGCGACAGTGCGCGCGCAACGGCCCGCGCCTTCTGCTCGGCGACCGGGAGAACCGCCTCGGCCGGGTCGGCCCACACGAAGGTTGGATAGTAGTAGCTGTCGTGAAAGGCGTAGGTGTGCAGGGAGACAAAATCCAGCGCGCGCAGGAGGGCGAGGAGGTCGTCGTTGCGATAGCTCTCCTCCCCCCCGAGGGCGGCCCAGTTGTCCGAGGTGGTGATCCACAGATCCTCGTCCAACCGTCCCGCCCCACGCGCCTCCTGCTGAACCTGCACCCATTTGCGAATGACGGCGGGGGCCACGTGATGCGGCTGCCAGGTGACCATCGCCTCGTTCCCCACCGCGATGATCTTGACGATGTCCGGGTAGGCCTCGGCCATGGCGATGGCGCGCTCGATCTCGCGGCCATTCACCGTGGCATCCCCACGGGCATGATTCACTTCCGGCGTGTAGAGCCCGGCACATTGAATCCACGCGCCCAGCATGACATACATCTCAAAGTTCGGGTCCGCCGCCTTCAGGTTCCGGATCGCCGCCAGAATGCGCTCCGTTTGCGGAAAAATCTGGGTGTTGTAGGTCCGGATGAGCCGCACGCCCATCGCCTCCATGAGCAAGAGGTCTTCCTCGATCTCCGCCACGGTCGGACAGAGCGCATCCGCCCGCCGGTCCGTCCGCCAGCCCGAGTAACTCATCGCCAGGTAGTTCACGTCGCCCAACATCTCTTCCGCCGTCGGTCCCTCACGCGCCCCGGCGACACCGCTCACCAGCAGCAGTTGACTGCACCAGGCAATCAGGATCCCGGCCCATCGGCCCATCTTCGTTCGCGCCTTCATCTCGTTTTCGGAATTCCCTTCAGGGCAACCGCCGGAACCGTGAGCCAGGGGAGGGAATGACGTCAAGGCGTTTCCTGCATAAGAACGCATAAACAGGCGGCGGGACCGCCTCTGAATGCCCTTGCCTCCCCACGCGCAAATTGTCGCGAGGGCAAAACTACACCGTGCGTGCCTCTTCGTAGAGTTCGGCGGGGATGGGGTATTGCAGTTCCCAGACCATCGCTATGGGACGACTGCCTTCATGGGAGAGCAATTTCTTTGCGGGCCCGAGAAAGAGGAAAGGAGCGGTTTCGGTTCCGAGACGTTTTTCCAGTCGGGCAAAGAACAGGATGGTGTAGCCGCGACTTTGGAAGTGGATGTAGTTCTGTCCGGTCGCGCTCTGCGGGGTGGTCGTTGACTGGCTTTCCCAGTGCAGTTGGGTCCGGCTGATGGGGTAGTCCTGATAACGCGTCGTCGGAGAAAAATCCCTTTCGCCCTTCCGGAAGGTGATGAGGTGAACATAGCATTTCAGCGCTTTCGCATGCATCACGCCCTGGCCGGTCGGCCCCGAACTGTTCAGGGAGGACAGCCCCAGGTAAGCCTTGATCTCGGCCGATCCATACGCGGCATGAAGCCTCAGATCAGAAGAAAAGGGCAACTCGAGGCGGCGGGTCGGAATGGTGGCCGCCGTTCGCCGCCACTGCGCAAGCTCGGCCGCGTCAGCCATCAGGCTTGGGTTCCGGCGCCACCGGTGGAGCGACTCCTCGACCGAGGCCGCTCCGATCTGGCTGCCTTTTGTGGCCCAAAGGAGATAGTGCAGGGCGAGGCCACGCTCCGCGCTGCAGGGGCCCGTCACCTCTCCCCCCTGCGCGACGTCATGGAGCAGATCCGGATCGGTGCGCAGCGCGATCCGCGAAAGCGCCTTGCGACCACTTTGCAAATCCGGGTCGGAAGGCAGGGGCCGATTGTAGGCCAGAGCCTTCCACTCCGACCAGGTCCGGCGGGAGAGCAGATCGGTCGCTTCCAACCCGGTTTCGCGAAGGAAATGGCCGATGGTGAGGGGCTTTGTCGTCTCCCTGTCCCAGGTCTGAATGACTTCCGGAATGAAGTGATTCAGGTCGTGCAAGACGGAGCGAACCTTTGTCAGGACACGTTCCCGAGCGATGCGCTCCAGTTGAATGCTGCACCCCGGGGGAAGGTGGGGGAAGTCGTTTTCGATCTCCCGATCAATTCGCTGGCGCCGGCGTGAGAGCAAGGCGGTGAATTTTGTTTCAAGGCGATACTTGCGGTGCGTCTGCCCGACGAAGTCGAGCACGGTGAGGCAGTCCTTGCCCGGCGCGTGGCGAAGTCCCCGCCCGAGCTGCTGGAGAAAAACGGTCAGGCTCTCGGTCGGGCGAAGGAAGAGCACCAGATTGATTTCGGGCACGTCCACCCCCTCGCTGAGAACATCGACCGTGAAGAGAAAAGTCAGCGTCCCCTCCCGGAATCGGCGAAGCCGCTCAGCGCGGATCTCAGGCGGAGTGGACCCCAGGAGCACGGCGGAGGCGATGCCGGCTTCAGAAAAGTGACGCGCCATGTAGTCCGCATGTCGGACCCCGGCGCAAAAACCGATGCCGCGCACTTCACTGATCTCCGGCTGGTAGCGCTGGAGGGCCTGGAGAATGACATCGACTCGCTGCCTGGCCCGGAAATCGTCGCCGGTGAAGACGGCCTCGAGGGCCGCGCCATCGTAGCGCCCGTTGCGCCAAAAACGATCCGCTTCGAGGTCGATGCTATCGGTTACGCCGAAGTAGTGGAACGGACAGAGGAGCTTTTCCTCGAGGGCCTCGGGCAGTCTGATCTCGGCCGCGAACTGTTCCCCAAAATCGGGCAGGATCGAGCTGCCATCCATCCGTTCCGGTGTCGCCGTCAGTCCGAGCAGAATCTCGGGCTGCAAGTGCTCGAAAAGCGGCCGATAGCTGGCCGCGCTTCCGTGATGGGCCTCATCGACGATGACGAAGCGGAAATACTCCGCGCCGAGCCGATTCCAGGGTCGTTGACGATTGAGGCTCTGGACGGAGGCAAAGACATGCTGCCATGTGGTCGGCTCAAGGCCGTCGACCAGCAGTTCGCCGAAATTCTGGTCCCTCAGCACCGTGCGGAAACACCCGAGGGCCTGCTCGAGGATCTCCTTGCGGTGAGCCACGAAGAGCAGGGGTCGTCGCTCCTTTGCCGCTTCCGTTGCGCGCTTGTAGTCGAGGGCGGAAACAACGGTCTTCCCGGTGCCGGTGGCGGCGACCACCAGATTGCGCCGCGCACCGTTCTGGCGGGCCGCCTCCAGCGCCTCGAGGATTCGAAGTTGAAAAGGTCGCGGCGTGATTTCTGCGAAAAACAGCGGCCCCCCGCCGTTCCGCCGCCTGCCGTCGGCGATCGCCATGCGAAAGCGCTTGAACTGCAGCTCGGTGAACGCCTCGAAGTCCCCGCTCTCCCAATAGCTCTCAAATTCCGCCGCGAAGCGCGCGAGAATGTGCGGCATGTCCTGTGCGGTCACCTTCACGGTCCACTCCAGACCCTGCGTCATCGCTGAGTGGGACATGTTTGCGGAGCCAATGTAGGCGGTTGAAAACCCTGTCTTGCGGACGAGGTGATAAGCTTTGGCGTGCAGCCGTGTGCCCCCGGTGTCGTAGGAAACCCGGACGCGGATGTTTGGCTGCTTCGCGAGCCATTCCAAAGCTGCGGGGTCGCTGGCTCCCATGTAACTGGTCGACAGCACCCGCACTGGGACCCCCTGAGCGCGCAGCTGCTCCAGCGCGGGCAGGAGAAGGCGCAAGCCGGACCATTTGATGAAGGAGACGAGGATATCGACCTGGTCTGCAGTCATCATCTCCGCCCTCAATTCATGCTCCAGTGGAGGATCCGCTCCCTGCCCGGTGAGCAGCGAACTGACCGAGAGCGGCGTTTCGGGTCGAGGTAGCGCGTCTCCGGCGGACGAGAGTTGTGTGAGAAGATTGCGGTCCGCCGTGAGCAGGCGCTTGCGCTGGAGAAACTCCAGCCCATCGGTGGCTGAAAGCAGTTCGATAAGGCGATTGACGAGGCCCAGACGATTCCCGGGCGGGGACATTCGCAGTGCCTGCTGGACGAGCTGGGCGACGAGTTGCGCGTAGGTATGCGGCGAGGCTTCATCGTCGAGGGTCCGCAGCACTGGCTTGAGGTCCGGATGATGGCGGAGCAGCTCGTTCAGCTCCTCATCGATCACCTTCTCGTAGAGGCCGGGGGCGGGTTGGCTCATGGCGCCTGTCTCAAGCGTAGGAGATATTCGATGACAGGAACATCCGCCGGGGCCCAAGGCAACGATCGCCAAGCAGTGAGGTCGATCCATTTGGCATCGACGTGCTCACGCAATTCGATGGTGGGCCTGACGTCGCAGCGGCCGCGCCAGGCCTCCAGGCGTACATACGCGAACTCGTAGCGATGCTCGATCACGACCAGAGGCTCAAGTGCGCCGAGGGTGACTCCGAGTTCCTCCGCGATCTCCCGGCGCAGGGCCCTTTCAGGGGACTCGCCCACCTCCACCTTGCCGCCCGGGAACTCCCACATCAGTCCGAGGGACTTGCCCGCCGGACGCTGAGTCGCGAGGACTTTCCCCTTCGGATCGAAGAGGACCGCACAGACGACCGGGAGCCAACGGGGAGGATTCATCGGGCCTCTGGTCGGCTTCGCGTGCTCAAACGTGGGCGCTCGACGCAAACGTTTCCGATTTCTCGACAGATCATCCCCATTTTCGTCCTGCCTATGAAGCCGCTTTCGGAATGCTGCAACGACGAAACGTTATGTGGTGTGGAGGCATTCCGCAAAAGATTCCCCCTCCTCAGAGTGACGCCTGACTGGCACCGGGAGCCGGTCGATGTGTTCAGGCAATCGATTGGGTGATGCGGCGGGACAGACGGGACGTTCGTCACGCAAGGCAGGCGCGCGCCTTGGCGCGGCGTCTACGGAAAGATCCCGCGCAGGGCCTTGGCGCGGGCCACGCGTTCGATGCCGAGGGTGAGGGCGGCGTCGCGGCGGGTGATGCCGAGGCGTTCCTTTTGGTCTTCGACTTGGGAGCGTGCCTTGTCGAGGAGGGCGAAGAGTTTTTTCAGGACTTCGTCGTGTTCCCAGAAGAGGCTTTGCAGGCCCTGCACCCACTCGAAGTAGGAGACGATGACGCCGCCGCTGTTGCAGAGCACGTCGGGGATGATCTCGACGTCGCCGCGTTCCTCGAGGATGCGGTCGGCGGCGGGGGTGGTGGGGCCGTTGGCGGCCTCGGCGAGGAAGCGGCAGCGCAGGCGCGGGGCGTTCTGCTCGTCGATCACGCGCTCGAGGGCGGCGGGCACGAGGACGGTGCACTCGCGCTCGAGGAGTTCGTTGTTCGAGATGCGGTCGGCCTCGCTGTAACCCTGGAGGACGCCGTGCACGCCGACATAGCGCAGGGACTCATGCACGTCGATCCCGGCGGGATTGTAGATCGCGCCGGAGACATCGCTCAGGCCGATGACCTTGTAGCCGTAGTCGACGAGGCCGAGGGCGGCGTGCGAGCCGACATTGCCAAAGCCTTGAATGATGATCGTCGTCTCGATCGGGCGGATACGGTGGCTCTCGAGGTAGCGCTTGATGAGGAAGGCGACGCCGCGGCCGGTGGCCTCTTCGCGGCCCTCGGAGCCGCCGAGATCGAGGGGCTTGCCGGTCACGATGGCGGGGGTGGAGGCCCCGACGATGTTGGAGTAGGTGTCCATCATCCAGGCCATGGTCTGGGCATTGGTCCCGACATCGGGGGCCATGACGTCGATGTTGGGTCCGACGAAGGGCACCATCTCCTGCATGTAGCGGCGCGTGACGCGCTCGAGTTCGCGCTCGCTGAGGGTGCGGGGATCGATCGCGACCCCGCCCTTGGCCCCGCCGTAGGGGAGGCCGGCGAGGGCGCATTTCCAGCTCATCCACATCGCGAGGGCGGCCACTTCGCCCACCGTCACGGCGGGGTGGAAGCGCGTTCCGCCCTTTGTCGGCCCCTTCGAGAGGTGGTGCTGGACGCGATAGCCTTCCATCATGCGCACGGAACCGTCGTCCATCTGCACCGGCATGCTCACGGCGAGGCAGCGCTTGGGGAACTTGGTCCGCTCGCGGGTGGAGTCGGCCAGGCCGAGGATGTCGGCGGCACGGTCAAACTGGTCGCAGGCCATCTGGAAAACGGCCGAATCGTAGAGTCGGGATTGCATGGGAGGGGGCTTGGCGCAGGAGCAGGGGCGACTGGAGAGGCAGCCTCGGTGGAAGGGGGCTGTCCTTCCTTGGCGCCTACGGTGGGCGCCCGTCGGCCCAAGGTCAACGCGAGGGCGGGGAGGCCCCCAGAACGCGGCGCAGTTCGACCCGCCCGGAGGCGGCATGCAGGACCTTGGCCGTGCGCACGACGGCGTGCTGCTCGTCTTCCCCATGGATGGGGAGGGGCAAGGGCGTCGACTCCCGCCAGGTGGCCGCCGCGACGGCGTCATCGTAGAGCTCGATCAGCAGAAAGCCCTGTTCTTCAAGCGCTTCAAGACGGAGCACGGGGATCGAGGCAGGGCCCGTGGGAAAAGCCTTGGGCGTCGGCGCGCGGTCGATTTCGAAGGGCCTGGGACGCACAAAGAGGGACAGCATGCCCACGAGTGTCAGGCCCGCCACACTGAAGACGGCGACGACAAGGGCAATCTCTCCCGCCGAGGGTAACACCATGAGCGCACAGTGATCTCTGCCAACGCCCATGGCAAGCGCAGCGCACCGCTTGCCGTGGGATTGTCGGAGGGACCTGCCACGGAGCCGGTCGACCCCCGGATGCAGGCGGCGAAAAGAACCTTTTGCGGGGCAGCGGGTTGGAGGCTTGGGGAGGAGATAGGCTTGCGCGCGATGGGTGAACATTTATTCATATACTCCATGTGCCTGGAAAAAAAATCCCGCCTCCCTTCCCCCCGTCCTGCGGTGGTGGCAGGCAGCGGTGGGGAGATGTCCGGCGGCGGGCCCGTCATGGGCGGAGCTCTGCCCGCTTGGGCGCAGGGGCTGCAGCTCACCTCGCTTGCGGCTCTCGAGGAGCGGCAGGGTGAGGCTGGGGGCGGCCTTTCGACAGGGCTTGCGGCCCTCGACCGGCGGCTCGGGGGCGGGCTGCCGCGAGGCGCCCTCAGTGAGTTGAGCGGGCCCGTCGGCAGCCTGGGCTTGACGACCCTCCAGCACGGGCTCCTGCGCTCGGCGCGCGAGGCGCAGCTCTTTGCGGCCTTCGTCGATGGGTTTGACCGCTTCGATCCCGGGAGCTGTCCGGCTGCCCTCCGCGAGGGTCTCCTCTGGGTGCGGGGCGACGGGCGGGTGCCGCAGGTGCTCAAAGCTGCCGACCTGCTCGTGCGCGACCCCAACTTCGGTCTCCTTCTCCTCGACCTGCGTGAAGCCGCCGCCCGCGAACTGCGCCGCGTGCCTGCTCAACACTGGTATCGCTTGCAGCGTGCCGTGCGCGAGAGCGGCGGCACCCTCGCCCTCTTCACCCCCTTTCCCCTCGCCCCCAGTGCCACCCTGCGCGTCCGCTTCCGCCCCACTGGCAGCGTCGAACCCGCCTGGGAACTCCTCCGCCAGCCCGCTGCCGCCGCTCACGCCGACCTCCCTGCCACCCAGGCCGTCTAACCCTCCTCATCGTGATCCCAATTCTCGTCTGGAGCGGAGGATGAGGATGAGGAGTAAGACTAAGATGATGAGGAAGGTCGGTGCTATTCATCACTCATCATTCAGCCTTCATTATTCCATTCCCGCCCCCCATGTTCCTCGTTCTCGATTTCCCGGCCTTTCCGCTTCAGGTGCTGCAGCGGCTGGAGGCGGCGCTGACCGCCGCCAGCACCGAGGCGCGCG
>JBKHAU010000062.1:0-9588 GCA_046542725.1 Opitutales bacterium | reverse complement strand
TGTGCTTCGCGATGATCTCCCAGAAGCGATCGGGCTCGGGATGGTTCGGCGCACCTTCGTACATCAGCACGGTGGCGCCGTTTTGCAGCGGGCCGTAGACGATGTAGCTGTGCCCCGTGATCCAGCCGATGTCGGCCGAGCACCAGTAGACGTCGTCCTCGCGCAGGTCGAAAACGTATTTGGAGGTCAGATACGTATAGACGCCGTAGCCCCCCACCGTGTGCATGATGCCCTTCGGCTTGCCGGTGGAGCCGCTGGTGTAGAGGAGGAATGCCATGTCCTCGCTTTCCAGCTCCTCGCAGGGGCACTCCTCGGGCACGGTCGCGGCGACCTCGTGGTACCAGGCATCGCGCCCCTCCCGCATCTCGCAGGAAAAGCGCTCGCCCGCCGGATCCCGCGCCACGACGAGAACCTTCTCGATGCTCTCACACGCTTCGACCCCGGCATCGACGATCGACTTGAGTTCGAGCACCTTGCCCCGGCGCCAGCCGCCGTCGCCCGTGATGACCATCTTGGAGGAGGCATCGATCACGCGATCACGGATCGACTCCGCGCTGAAACCCGCGAAGATCACGCTGTGCACCGCCCCGATGCGCGCACAGGCGAGGACGGCGAAGGCCAGCTCGGGAATCATCGGCAAATAGATCGCCACACTGTCGCCCTTGCCGATGCCGAGGCCCTTGAGGACGTTGGCGAAGCGGCTCACTTCGCGATGCAGCTGACGATAGGTGAACGTGCGCACCTCGCCCGGCTCGCCCTCCCAGACGATCGCCGGCGCGTCGGCCCGGGGCCCGTCGAGATGGCGATCGACGGCGTTGTAGCAAAGGTTGGTGCGCCCCCCCACATACCACTTGAAGAAGGGCTTTTCGGAATCGTCGAGGACCGTATCCCAGCGCTTGAACCAATGTAGCTCCTCGGCCACGCCTGCCCAGAAGGCCTCGGGCTCGGCCAGGCTTTGAGCGTGCAGCCGCTTGTATTCCTCGAACGAGCCGAGGCGCGCCCGAGCGGCAAATTCAGCCGGCGGATGAAAGGTGCGGGATTCTTTCATCACAGACTCGATGGGATCGTCGATCATGAGGTATGCGGGGACTTGTGGGGGATGAACAAACGTAAGGAGGTGGGACCACATAAGCGGGCCCGGGGAGAGCGCGTCAAAAAGAATGTGGAATAGACCCTCGCCGCGAGAGATCCTACCGACACCTGCTCCGCCCGATGGCCTCTTCACGCAAAAACACCCTTCTCATCGTCCTCCTTCTCGGGGGCTTTGGCGCGCTCGTCTTCTTCCGCCAAGGCAGTGGGCAGTGCTCGCTGATCTCCTTCGACCCGCCCGCGACCGCGCCTCTCGCGACCATGCCCGACTGGGTCATGACCGACGCCGCGGGCGAGCAACGCCGCGCCTCCGATTTCACCGACGGACCCAAGCTCCTCGCGTTCTGGACGACGTGGTGTGTGAACTGCCGCAACCAGATGCGCGCGCTCGCCTCCCTCGAGGAGGAACTCGGGCCGCGCGGGCTGAGCATCCTCGGAGTCAACCTCGACACCGATGAAGCCGCCCTTGAGGACTATCTCGCAAAACGCGATGTGCCCTTCCCCCTGCTTCGCCCCACCCTCGAGACACGCGAAGCGTTTGGTCCCATCCGCGCCGTCCCGACGACCTTTCTCGCCGCCCCGGACGGAACCATCCTCGCACGCTACGAAGGCGCGGTCCCAACGAACGAGGTCCGGCAACTCCTCGCACCCTATCTCGACCGGCACGCCAAGGGTCCCCAAGGCACGCGGTGATTGACGGCCCTCTCCACGGGCCCAGCTTGGTCCTCGTGGACAGCGCTCTCTTCGACTACGATCTTCCCCCCGGGGCCATTGCCCAGACGCCCGCCGAGCGGCGAGACGCTGCGCGCCTCCTCGTCGTCGAACGCCGGAGCGGCCGGCTCGCTCATCACCGCGTGTGCGACCTGCCCGACTTGCTGGGTGAGCCATATCTGATCTTCCGCAACAACGCGCGCGTACTCCGCGCCCGTCTCTTCGGCCGCCGCGACACGGGCGGGGGCATGGAGTGCCTCCTCCTCCGACCGGCGGAAGACCCCGAGACCTGGTGGTGCCTCCTGCGGCCAGGCAAGAAGCTGCCCCGCGGGGCCGTCTTTTTCGTGGGAGAAGCGGCGGAAGGCGAAGTTCTCGAAAAGACCGACGAAGGGCCCTGCCGCGTGCGCTTCCGCCTGCCTCCCGCGCTCACCGTGCCGGGTCTCGCCGAGCGCCATGGCCGCATGCCCCTGCCCCCCTACATCCGCCGGGAAAAGGTGGACGACCCGCACGCCGAAATGGATCGGGAGCGCTACGACACGGTCTACGCCCAGCCCGACCGCCCCGTGGCGGCGGCGGCCCCCACCGCCGGGCTGCATTTCACGCCCGAACTCCTCACCCGTCTCGAGGAGCGCGGACACACCTTTCACGACCTGACCCTGCACGTCGGGCTCGACACCTTCCGCCCGATCCAGACCGAGCAGGTGGAGGACCACGCGATGCACGCCGAGACCTATGAATTGCCCGTGGAGACGGCCCGCGCCCTCGCGCACCCCGCCGGCCGTCGACGCCTCGCCATCGGCACGACCTCTCTGCGCGCCAGCGAGGACTTTCTCCGGCACGGCCCCAAGGTCCCCCCGGAGGGCCCTCCCGGCCCCCTGCTGACCAGCACCCGCCTCTATGTCTACCCCCCCGCCGAACTGGCGATGGAGGCGCTCCTGACCAATTTTCACCTCCCCCGCTCCACCCTCCTCTGCCTCGTCTCCGCCTTTCTCACCCCCGGTGAGACCCGCGGCATCGCCTGGCTCAAGGAAATCTACGCCGAAGCCCTTGCGCAGGATTATCGGTTTTACAGCTATGGCGACGCCATGCTCATTCTCTGACCTCCCCATGTCCCGTCCCGCGCCCGAGATGCCGCCCGAGTTCGAAGCGCTCGTGGCCGAGTATTACCAGAGTCTCTACCGCTTTGGCTTCAGCCTGGCAAAAAACGAGGCCGACGCCAGCGACCTCGTGCAGGACACCTTCCTGATTTGGGCGCGCAAGGGTTCCGGCCTGCGGGACCAGAGCAAGGTCAAGAGCTGGCTCTTCACCACGCTCTACCGCGAGTTTCTTCGCCTTCGCCGACGCAGCGTGCGCCAGGCCGATCTCGATCCCGAGGAGTTCGACCGCGAACTGCCCGCCGTCGAGTCCGATACGGTGAACCAGCTCGAGGCGCAGGACGCGCTCGCCGCGCTGCAGGAAGTGGACGACATCTATCGCGAACCGCTCGCGCTCTTCTACCTCGACGACCTTTCCTACAAGGAGATCGCCGCCACCCTCGACATCCCCATCGGCACCGTGATGTCGCGCCTCTCCCGAGGCAAAGCGCAGCTCAAACGCTTCCTCGAACGGAAAGTCTGAAATAATCCCGTTCCGCCCTTTCTCCCATCCACCGAACCCGTCATGGAACGCCCTCCGCACAGTCACCGCGACTCCCTCCACGCCTACCACCCGGCGCGTGGCGAGCCGCCGACCGACGCCTGCGCCGAAGCCCTCGAAGCCTCGCTCGCCGATGCCGAGCTGCGCGCTTGGTGGGAGGCTGAGCAAGCCTTCGATGCGGCCATGCGGGACAAGCTGAGGGCGATCCCCGTGCCAGGCGACCTGCGCGGGCGCATCCTCGCCGCGGCGGCCTCCGAACAGGCGATGGCCGCGAAGGTGGAAGCGATGCCTTCCGAGCGCAGCAACTGGTGGCATTGGGGCGCGCTTGCGAGCACCGCTGCGGCGGTCATGTTTCTCGCCCTTTTCTATACTTTCTTTGCCACTCCAACCGTCCTCCAGGCGCAGCCAAACGATCAGCTTCAATCCATCATGGCGCAGCTCGAGGCGCAGCTCGACAGCGGCGAAGTCGAACGTCACCGGAGCGAGGACTATGCCTCCCTCGTGCGCCATCTCGATGTCGCCGGCGCACCCGTCCCGAAGTTTATCCCGGCCGGCTTCGACCAGCAGAGCGGCTTTGCCTGCGCCTACCTCGAAGTCGATGGCGTGCCCGTGGGCATGATGTGCTTTCGCGTGGATGATGGGGTCTACCACGTTTTCACGATCGACCGACGGCACCTGCCCGACCAGCAGGACCTGCCCCGCGAGGTGGTCCAGACCGTCAATGATCACTGTCGTGCCACTTGGACGCGCGACGACCAGATCTACATCCTCGTGACCAAGGAGCCGGCCGAGAAGGTGCTGGCCATGCTTTGATGCGTTGACCGGCGGGTCTCAGCCATGACTCGTCGGCGCCTCCGGCGCGGCGATCGCTCCGCCCCGCCAGGTGTAGGCATGGCAGACGGCCACCGCGGCCGCATCGGACTCGTCAAAAGAGAGCGCCTCGGGCAGCCCGAGGAGGGCCTGCATCTGCTTCGCGACCTGCTCCTTGCTCGCCCGACCGAAGCCCGCGACGGCCTGCTTGATGCGCAGAGGCGGGTATTCCGCCACGGGCAGATCACGCGCCGCGGCCGTGCCGATGGCGGCCCCCCGCGCCGCCCCGAGGATCTGCGCGGTCCGGAAGTTCTGCACATAGATCGTCTCCTCGACCGCCACATGGGTCACCACATGGGCATCGAGCATTTCGCTCGTGGCGCGGGCGATGGCGCCCAGGCACTGCACCATGGAAAGTTTGGTGGAGAGCTTAAGGGTGCGACTTGCAACGAGCCGCAAACGACCGCCCCGACCAGCATCGACAACCGCAAAGCCACAGCCACGCAAGCTCGGGTCGATTCCGAGGAGGAGGCCGTGGGGCCGGACCGCCGCTGTCATGAGCGGGGTGGCAAGGGCGGCGGGCAGGCCCTTGCCGTCGAGTTTGGCGGCCCACAGCCGACGGGAGGATTGGCGTGCCATGAGGGTATCAGAAGATGAGCAGTTTCACCCCGGCGACAACGACGAAGACCCAGACGAGCTGCACAAAGAGGCGCTCGTTGATGTGCCGAAGCAGCCGCGGCGCAAGGAGCGCTCCGCCCACCGCCGCCGGCATGAGCGCCCCACTCACTTGAAGGGACTCGAAGTTCAGAATCCCGAGGGAGGCCTGGAACGGAACCTTGAAAAGGTTGATGAGAAAAAAGAGCCACGCCGCGGTGCCGATAAAGGCGAGCTTGGGCAGATTGGCCGAGAGGAGGAAGAGCTGTCCGATGGGCCCGGCCGCATTGGCCAGCATCGTCGCGATTCCCCCGATGATCCCCAGCGTGCCGGCAAAGACCCGGTTCTGCGGCGCGAGCCGGGCCGCGACCTTCGGCCGGCGGGTGCGCAGGATCTGCAGTCCGGTCATCGCGAGGATGATGCCGCCGATGACCCGCTCGAGCGCATCGGAACTCAGAAGGTCGAAGGTGAAGGTCCCGATGACCACCCCCACCGCCATCCATGGCCAGAGCTTCCAAAGCACCGCCCACTCGACCGAGCGCCGATAGATCACGATCGCGGCGGTGTCCGCGCCGATGAGGACGGGCAGAAGGAGCCCAACCGAGGGCTTGGCCCCAAAAGCCCAGGCAAAAAGGAGAATGCTGAGGTTGCCCACCCCCGGCAGGCCGCCCTTCGCGAGACCGATGAGAAAGGCCCCACCGCCCGCCAGGGCCCATTGCCAGGGAAGCACCTCCGCGATCACGAAACCGCCTCCTCGCGCGCAAAGGTGCCCGCCTCCACCCGCCAGACCTGCCAGCCTCGCGGGCGGGCTCCGCGGGGACGCTCGGTGCCGGTGGCGATGACCTGCACTTCGTCTCCGAGGGCAGACCAGAAGAGCTCACGCCGGCGCCCGTCCAACTCGTTGAGCACATCGTCCGCGAGCACCACCGGGGTCACCCCGAGCTGACGCTGGAAATGCTGAAACGCCGCCAGGCGCAGGGCGAGCACGAGACTGCGCTGCTGCCCCTCGGAGGCGAACTCGCGCGCGACCCGTCCACCGAGACTGAGTTCGAGGTCATCGCGATGGGGGCCACTGAGCGTCGCGCCGACCGCCAGGTCGCGCTTCAGCTTGCCCTCGAGAGCTTCACGGAACCCGTCTGCAACCGGCGCCTCGAGGCTGGGGCGGTAGGTCAGCCCGACCGTTTCGCCGGCCGGTGCGTAGCGGCCGTAGAGCTCGCCAAAAGCGCCCGCCAGCTCCGCCACCCCGGCCTCCCGCGCGGTCACCAGGGCTGCTCCGGCCTTTGCCAAAGGGAGGTCGAAGGCGGCCAACTCGGGCCCCGTCCGCTCCTGTTTGAGGAGCGCGTTGCGCTCGCGCAGGAGCTGGGTGTAGGCGCGCAAGTGGTCGTAGTAGAACGGGCTCGTCCCGGCGAGAAGGAGATCGAGGAAGCGGCGCCGCTCCCCCGGCCCCCCGCGCACAAGATCGAGATCATCGGAGCAGATCGGCACGGCGGGAAAACGGCCCACGAAGTCGCGCTGCCGCTCCACCCGCTCGCCATCGATGAGGACCTGGCGGCGCGCCCCGCGGAGGCGAAACTCGACCTCCACCTCGCCCCACTGCTCGTGTTCGAGGACCAGGCGCAGGGCCGCCTCGCCGCTGCTCTCGTGCCGCACGAGGGCGCGCAGATCGCTGGTGCGAAAACTGCGCAGGGCGGTGAGCAGGCCACAGGCCTCGAGCACGGCGGTCTTGCCCTGCGCATTGGCTCCGAGAAGGAAGGCATCGCCTCCCTCGAACACGAGACGGGCGAGCGCGATGTTGCGAAAATCCTGCAGATGGGCGGCGAGAATGCGCACCCGGCATCGCAGCGCCATCGCCCTTCGCTTGGCAATCTCAGAGATCGATCTCGACGACGGTGGTGAGGCGTTCCTTGCCCTCGTCCTCATCGAGCTCTCGCAGGACCGCGTCGAGCGCCGTGCGCAGGCCGAGCCAGTCGTCAACACTGGCCTCCGGCAGACTGCTGAGGCGCAGGACGCGGTGCGCCGCCTCCGCCTCGAGGCCCATCGCGGCGAGGACATGGGAGGGCCCCTCCTTGCCGGTCGAGCAGGCCGAGCCGCTCGAGACGGCCCAGCCGCGGCGGTCGAGGCGGGCAATCCAGCGCGACGCGCGATGGCGCGGAAGAAGGAGCGAGACGGTGTTGGGGAGACGCGGATGCACTGCGCCGAGGACCTCGTAAGCCGTCTCCGCGAGGCTCGCGACGAAGGCATCGCGCCCGGCCGACGGCCAGCCTTCGGGCGGTTGAGCCCGAAAGGCCGCGGTGAGGGCGGCAATGCCCGCCAGATCCTCCGTCCCGGCGTGGTGATCGTGCTCCTGCGGTCCCCCGCGCCGGCCGCGAAAGCCCGCCGTCGCTTCGCCCAGGACGAGCACGCCAACGCCACGCGGTCCCCCAAACTTGTGCCCGCTGAGCGTGAGGTAGTCCGCCCGCGGGAGGCCGTCGAGAGGCAGCTTGCCGGCCCACTGCGCCGCATCGCAGACGAAGGCGGCGCCGTGCCCCCGACAGGCCTCGGCCACCTCTGCGACCGGCTGGAGCACGCCGGTTTCGTTGTTCGCCGCCATCACCGCGACGGCCGCGCAGGGACCGGCGGCGAGACGCGCGCGGAGCGCGTTGAGATCCAGCCGTCCCCCACGATCGACCGCGAGGCGCTCGATCCGGCCGGGAAACCAGTGTTCCGCGGGCTCGAGCACACAGGGGTGTTCCACCGCCGAGAGGAGAACCCGCGCGCCCGCGCCGGCCTGCTGGGCAAGATGGGCGAAGACCGCGTTGTTCGCCTCCGTCGCTCCGGCGGTGAAGACGACCTGCTCCGGCCGGACGGCAAAGGCCGCCGCCCATGCCTGCCGGTTGTCCTCGAGCCGCACGCGCGCACGGGCGGCCGCACGCGTCGGGCTCGAGGGGTTGGCCCAATCCTCTTCGCTCACCTCGAGCCACGCGTCCCGGGCCGTCGGGGCGAGGGGCGTGGTCGCGTTGGCATCGAAATAGGGCATCGCTCAGTGCGCTGAAATGCGCCCCGCGAAATGCGCCTTCACCGCCTCGACGATGCGCTCGACCGTGGCCAGCTTGCCCTGCCCCTCGTAGCCGCAGGCGAGCATTCCCTCGCCCGGTTCGATGAGGCCATGGCCGCGCGCCCGCAGGATCTCGAGATTCGCTTGGGTGGCGGCATGGGCGAGCATCTTGCCGTTCATCGCCGGGGCCAGAAGGGTGGGCGCGGGCGTGGCGAGGTAGATGCAGGTCAGGAGGTCGTCCGCCAGGCCGTGGGCGAAGCGGCTGATCGTCGCCGCCGTGGCGGGCGCGACAAGGAGGAGGTCGGCCGAGTCGGCGAGCTCGATGTGCCCGGGTTGCCACTCGTTTTCCTCCTCCCACAAGCTGCTCGCGACGGGGTGCCGCGCGATCGTCTGAAGCGCCAGCGGGGTGATGAAGCGGGTGGCGGACGCCGTCATGACCGGCCGCACGCGGGCGCCCAGCTTGACGAGTTGGCTCGCGATGTCGGCCGCCTTGTAGGCCGCGATCGAGCCCGTCACGCCGAGCACGATGTGTTTTCCCTCGAGGGTCATGCCCGACTGTTCGCCGTGCGCCGGCCGGCTTCAAGCCTTGGACAGCGTTTCCTTGTAGACCACTCGGGTGTCCGCGAGCATGTCGTGCAGGCCTTTTTTGTGGCGGGTGAAGGCGACGAAGAGGACCGTCACGATCCAGACGGCGAGCAGCACCCAAGTGCCGTAGACGAGCATCTTGTTGGCCTCGGTGAAGGCCTCCATCTGCTGCGGATCGAAAGGGTTGATTCCCCCGGCCTTCTGCTTGTAGCCGCTGAAGGCGTTGGTCAGGCCGGGAAGAATGGCAAAGACATTGCGAATGACGGCGGAGGCAAAGCCGACCTTCTTCAGCCCGGTGTCGGTGACCTGTAAACCGAGCAGCATCTTGCCCGGGGTGGCCGCGAGCAGACCTTCGAAGAAGGGCTTGTAAAGGATGAGAAGGAGGGCGAGGAGCAGGTAGAGCGCGGGGGCGCCGACAAACGCGATGGCGATGGAAGGCACCAGCACGATGAGAAAATCGATCATCCAGGCCCCCACTCGAATCCAGAATCCCGCATAACGGGGTTCAACGTCGGGCACGGGCGGCGGTTCAGTCGGGGGCGGGTTGTTCTCCGGCGAGTGTGACATAGCGGCGCGACTCTCAAGCGGGAAGGATGACTTGACAATGAAAATGCCGGCCGGTGCGTTATCCCGCGCATGTTGCTATTCGCCACCAATCTGATCGAACCTCGCCACTGGAACCTGTGGCGGGGCGGTGCGCGTGACCGACTTCGGGGCTGACCGCGGCCAAAGCGGCCCTTCGGCGATGGCAGGAAAACGCCCTTCGCCGTTCATCGATCGAGGGCTCCAAGACGCCCTTTCGCTCTTCGCCCCTTCATCCCTTCCCCGACCTACGCTCATGCAAAAGCATCCCATTTCCAAGTATCGCCCCTATCCCGTCGTCGACTTGCCCGACCGCCAGTGGCCCAACCGCGTCCTCGACCGCGCCCCAGCCTGGTGCAGCGTCGACCTGCGCGACGGCAATCAGGCCCTCCCCATCCCGATGACGGTGGAGGAAAAGCTGGAACTCTTCGACCTCCTCGTCGCCGTCGGCTTCAAGCAGATCGAGATCGGCTTTCCCAGCGCGAGCG
>JBKHAU010000061.1:0-9736 GCA_046542725.1 Opitutales bacterium | reverse complement strand
GTCGAATACATCGCCCGCGTCCGGGCCGACCACGCCCGCCGCCATCTCGGCGCGAGCAACGAGTCGATCACCGAGATCGCCTTTGCCTGCGGGTTTCAGTCGCTTTCGCAGTTTCATCGCACGATGCGAGCGCATTTCGGCTGCAGCCCCGGTGAGTTGCGGGAGCGGATGGTCACATCGGCCACTCCCGCCATCGTCTGAAGCGCCGCACCGCTCCCTCACTCACCCGCCCGCAGCAGCCGCAGGTCGAAGACCCCGCCGGCGAGCGAGCCGTCGCGCGCGACGAAGCGCACGGTGAGGCGTTGCCCTTCAGCCTGCGCCACGATCTCGGCCGGGATCGGGTAGCGCTCATCGAAAAATTCGCCGGGGCGCGGCGCCATGAGGTGCTCGGTGGCGATGCGCTCCCCGTTTACGAAGATGCCGAAGTGGCGTTCGCGGTCGTTGCCGTTATAGGTGACGAGGAGCTCGACGGCGTCGGCGCCGCGCGTGGACAAGGTGTATTGGAAACGCTCGCCGTGGCGCCAGTGACGGCCGTTGAAGAGCCCGCTTTCCGTCGCGGTGCCGGCAAAATCGTGCTCCACCTCGGACTGTTGCTGGCCGATCGCAACCCGGTCGAGGGTGGCCGCCTCGAGCGCGGCGCGGGCGCGTTCCTCGGCCGCGAGGTGCGCGCCACGGGCCTCGAGGGCCTCTTCCGTGGTGAGGGACCAATACATCTGATAGCGCTGATCGTGCAGGCGGAAGAAGGGCACGAGCGGCACCCCCTCGGGCGCGGGCGGCTCGACGACGTCGACAAGGCGGAAGTGGAGGGGACCGGCCGCGGGATCGGGCACGACATGGGCGGGCAAGGTCTCCTCCCGCGCAAGGAGGACCGGCACCTCGTCGAGCGGCACCATCGGACCCGCCGCGATGTGGCCCATGCGGCTGCCGTCGGCAAAGAGGCCCTCGAGATCCTCCGCGCCAGCCGGCGCGGCGAGCACGATCGGGCCATGCAGGAGGGCGACCCAGTCGGAGCCGTCGGGCAGGCGCTCGACCCGGGTGTGCATGGGCAGCGCGAGCTCGACCACATCCCCGTCGTGCCAGGTGCGCTCGATGATGGCGTAAGCGGACGGCTCCGAGTCGAGCGTGACCCTCTCTCCGTTCAGCCGGACGGTGAGCTCGCCGGCCGGAACCCATGACGGGTGCCGCAGGTGGAGCGCACGAGCGACGGGGGCATCGAGCTGGAAAACGAGGCGCGTCTGGGCCTCATCGGGGAACGCGGTCTCTTGCCGCAGGGTGAAGCCGTCCGCCACGGTCAACTCGGACGGGATGAAAAGGTTCACAAACAACGCGTCGTCGCCGCTTCGGGCGTAGATGAACTGGCCGTATTTGGCCGGATTCTCCATCCCGCTGCCGACACAGCACCAGAAGTTGACCTCTGGCTGCGAGTAGACCCGATAGTGCTGCGGCCGCAGGGGGGTGAAGTAGACGTAGCCCGGATTCCCCGGATGGATGGAGGCGAGGATGTGATTGTAGAGGGCGCGCTCGTAGTAGTCGGCGTAGGCGGCCTGCGGGTCCTGTGCGAAGAGCTGCTCGGTGAGGCGCAGCATGTTGTAGGTGTTGCAGGTCTCGGGGCCCTCCGGGTGCTCGATGAGGGGCTGAAAATTGTCCTTGGGGTGGAAGTGTTCGGAGACGCTGTTGCCGCCGAAGGCGACCGAGCGCTCCTGCGTGACCGTCTCCCAAAAGAAGCGGGCGCCGGCGTGTGCCTCGTCATCATCATCGAGGGCGGCGATGCGCTGCAGGCCGATGACCTTGGGAATCTGGGTGTTGGCGTGCAGACCGGTGAGCTGGTCTTCGCGCGCCTCAAGAGGATCGAGGACGGCCTCGTGGTTGAAGCGTCTGGCCTCGGTAAGGAAGCGCTCATCACCCGTGATCGCGAAGAGGTCGGCGAAGATCTCGTTCATGCCGCCGTGCTCGGCGCGCAGCATGCGCTGCATCTGGGCGTGGTCGAGATCGGCGGTGAGAGCCAGCGCCCACTCGCCGTAGCGCACGAGGAGGTCGCGTGCCTGCGCCCGCCCGGCGAAGAGGTAGGCATCGCGCAGACCGGCATACGTCTTGTGAATGTTGTACCAAGGGACCCATTTGCCGTTGAGGCTGAAGTTCTGCACGTCGAGCTGGCCCGCCGCGACCGCTTCCCAGAGTTCGCGGCTGCCCGGTACGCCGCCGAGGTAACCGTTTCCATAGGCCTCCTGGCAGCGAGCGAGTTCATCGAGCATGTAGTCGAGGCGTCGCTCCAGCGCTCCCTCGGCCGTGTCCTCGCCTGAGGCCACCATCATCGCGAGAGCGGACAGGTAATGGCCGGCGGTGTGGCCATCGAGGCCGCTGCCCTCCCAGTTGCCGTAGCCCGGAGCGCGCGGTTCAAGCCCCGCCTCGCGACGAAAAGGCGCCAGTAGTCGGTCCGGTTCGTGGGCCAGGAGGTAGGCGCGGTTGGCCTCGACCGCCGCGGTGAAGGGCCCCTCGAGGAGGCGCACGGCGCTGAGGGGAAAGAGTTCGACGGGCTGCTCCGGCATGACGGCGAGGGGGGAGGAGGGGGCCGCCATGACCAAGGCGGCGGGCACGCAGGCAGTCAGGAGTGAGGCGAAGCGGTGGATGAGGAAACGCATCTGGGGGAAAGGTCGGGAGTTCAGCGGCGAGGGAGACCAGGCTCGAGAAGGGTTCGCCACGGACCAAGCGTCGCCTCGCCCGACGGTCTGGCGCAAGTCCACGTGGAGGCCCCGCAACTGTTCCGTCAAGGACGGGAGCTCGAGGGGCAGCCCATGCGACAGGCGTTGAGCGGGATAGGCATTGACAGCCCGGCGACTACCGAAACCGTGCAACGCGGTCCTCGGTCTTCGATCTGCATGGTCTTCGTCCGCCAACGCCTCCTTGCGCTCCTCGCCGCCGGCTGCCTGCTGGGGCTCACCGGCTTGCCGCTGGCGCTCGTGCAGGTCTGGGCCTGGGGGTCGATGTATGGTCGCTACGTCGAGACCATGCCGGTCGCCACCGCCCTGCGCTTCACGCTGAGTGGCCAGGAGCTCTGCGGCTACTGCGAATTTGTCGACGAGGCCCGGGAGGCGGAAGCGAGTGCCGCGTCACTTGCCTGGGCGGAGACCCGGCTGCTTTTGCCGGTGCGCACCGAGGCGGCGATCTCCCATGGGCGGGGCGCCGGCCAGCCGATCGCGGGCGCCGTCGAGACGGGACCCGAGCGGACGGAGGGCCCGAGGGGTCCGCCCCCACGACGGGATCGGAGAGCTTAAGGCCGAAGCCCGCTCTCTTCCTTGAGAGCCCGGGCCGGCCCTGCGTTTCAACCGTTTCCTTCCACCCGAACACGACCCTGCGGGGAGTGCGTTGGGCGGCTGCCTTCCCCCTCTCCGGCTCCCTTCGCGGCGCGTGCCTCCACTGAGGACCGCCCGGGGGCACTCACCTTCGCCAAGATGCAATCTTTCTCCTTTCCCTTTGCCTTCCGCCGACCGCTTCTCAAGCGGCTCATGCTTCCCGCTCTCTGGGCCTCAGGCCACTCGCTCCATGCCGAGGGGCCGCCGGCCTCGAGCGAGGAGCTGATGCGACCCACCGTCCAGCTCGCGCCCTATGTCGTCGTCGCCTCGACCGCGACCTCGCCCCTCGAGGCCGTCTTCGATCCCAATGCCCCAGCCCAGCCCCTGCCCGCGCAGGACGGGGCCGACGTGCTGAAGCACGTGCCTGGCTTCGCCGTGATCCGCAAGGGCGGGACGGACGGTGACCCCGTCCTGCGCGGCATGGCCGGCTCCCGCCTCGGCATCCGCCTCGACGGACAGGTCACGCTCGGCGGCTGCGGCGCGCGGATGGACCCGCCCACCGCTTACGTCTTCCCTGCCGCCTACGATCGTGTGCGCATCCTGAAAGGCCCGCAAACCGTCCTCCATGGCCCGGGGCAGAGCGCCGGCATCGTGCTCTTCGAGTCCGACCCACCAGTCTTCGAAACTTTTGACGCCTCGCTGCAGACCCAAACGACGACCGGCAACTGGGGCCGAGTCGACCTCGCGGTCGATGGACAAGCCGGTGCGGCCGAGGGCTTCGCCCGCTTTCATCTCACCCGCACCGCGTCCGATGACTACGAGGACGGAGACGGCCAGCGGGTACATGCGAACCATCTGCGGTGGAGCGCGCACGCCGCCCTCGGCTGGACGCCCGATCGCGAGACGCTCGTGCAGGTCTCCGCCATCGTGAGTGACGGCGAGGCGGCCTATGCCGACCGCCTCATGGACGGGGTGAAGTTTGCCCGCGAGAGCGTATCCCTGCGCCTGCGGCGGGAGCGGCCGTCCCTCTTCCTCGCGCGCGCGGAGTTCGAGATCGGCCTCAGCGAGATCGATCACGTAATGGACAACTACAGCCTGCGCGCCTTTGCCCCCGCGCCGATGATGGCGCACCGCACGGTGTCCAATCCCGATCGTCGCACCCTTGTCGGCCGCGCCCGCCTCGACCTCACCCCCGCCGCCGAGGCCTGGCGTTTTGCCCTCGGGGGCGACCATCAGTCCGACCGCCATCGACTGCGCCGCTCGATGAACGAGGATGCCCTCCCCTACGAAAGGCTGCCTCGACGAGAGGACGCCGAGTTCTCCCAGTGGGGCCTCTTCGGCGAGGCCACCCATGCCTTCGATGCGCAGCGGCGCCTCGTCGCCGGTCTGCGCCTCGACCACTGGAGCGCGACCGACCATCGCGGCGAACGGCGCATCGGCATGATGGGCACCCGGCCCAACCCTACCGCCGAGGTTGAACGCACCGAGACCCTGCCCAGCGGTTTCCTCCGCTACGAGCACGACCTCCCCGCCGGCGCGGGCTCGCTTTTTCTCGGCCTCGGCCATGTCGCCCGTTTCCTCGACTACTGGGAACTGATCAGAAACGAAGCCCCCGGCTCTCTCAGCGCCTTTCTCAGCGAACCCGAGCGCACCACTCAACTCGACCTCGGGGCCACCCGTCAGCTCGGGGAGCGCCTCGAGGTCACCCTCTCCGCTTTCGCCAGCGAGATCGACGACTTCGCCCTCGTGGAAAACGGTTGGAACAAGCCCGCGGGCGCGATGAGGACGCGCGCGGCGATCGTCACACGTGGCATCGAAGCGCGCACCTGGGGCGGGGAGGCAGGTGCCGTCTGGCGACCCGGCGAGCCCTGGCGCATCGACCTCAGCCTGGCCTACACCCAGGGCAAAAATGAGACCGACGACGTCCCCCTCGCGCAGATTCCTCCGCTCGAAGCGCGGCTCGGCGTCACCTATCGACAGGCGCGCTGGAGCGCCGGGGGACTCCTCCGCGCGGTCGCTGCGCAGAACCGCGTGGCCGTCGGACAAGGCAACATCGTGGGACAGGACCTCGGGCCGACAGACGGCTTCGCCACCCTCGCCCTCCACGCCGCCTGGACACCCACGCCCCGCACCCGTCTCAGTGCCGGGGTCGACAATCTTTTCGACACTCCCTATGCCGAGCACCTCAGCCGGGCCGGCGCCGCTGTCGCCGGCTACCCACAAACGACGCGCGTCAACGAACCCGGTCGCACCCTGTGGGCGCGCCTCGACCTGCAGTTCTGACGCCCCTCGGGCCGCACTGCCGATCAGACCCCGTATCTCTCCGCTCCATCGCGCATCATCGCGGAAGGGCTGGGTCCGGGAGCGCCGACGTCCCCCTCGGCATGCAGACTCAGGGAGCCGCGAACGCGGTCGAACGAGACCCCGTTCTCGTCTCATGAACTCGGAAAGCGCAGCTTCCCGGGCAAGCCCTCTCGCGAGCACAAAAAAAGCCACCCGAAGGTGGCGTAAAGAAGTGAAGGGCTGCTCGAGCCGGCGGTCAGCCCGCCGCCGTCGCCACCGCCTTAGCGCCGGCGGCGACCGGCGGCGGCGAAGAGACCGAGGCAGCCGAGCAGCGCGACCATCGCCGACGGCTCGGGAATGACCGCGAGGTCAGAGGTGAAGGACAAGCTCAAGGTCGGGTGCAGCGAGGAGTCCGCGTGCTCCTTCGTGGCCCAACCCCAGCCCCTGCCGCCGCTTTCGGGGTTCTCGACGAGAAAGGTGACGAACCCATTGGCGTCGGCCCGGGCATTCAGAAAAGTCAAAAGGTCCGTCCCGGAGAGTTGGAAGACGTTTCCATTGATCGTCTCCGTCACGTTGGCGGAGGCGGAATCGAGGTTGCTCAAATTGGAGGCGACCGCACCAGTTCCGCCTGCCCAGTCGTTGCCGACGTTGCGGAAGTCCAGCCCGTGATCCTCATCCGGCACGCGCGCCTGCCAGCCACCGGCGGTTTCATCCCAGTTCTGCTCGGTGTTGCCGACGAGGTCGAGGAGGCCATAGGTCTCCACGCGCCCTGCAACCATTGTGTCGTTGCGTCCGTCTGGACCAGTGATCTTGTGCAACGTGAGCGTCGCGTCGAGGATCTCGCCAATGCCCAGTGAGGACATGTCGAACTGGAAGTAGGCCGTGAAATCGTAGCGGAAATCGAGGTTGTCCGTTGTGCCGTTGACGGTGTAACTGCGCCCGTCGCGAATGAAGGTATCGTTCGAGGTCGTGATCAAGGCAGACTGGGCCGAGAGCGCATGGACGCCGAAGGAGGAGCCGAGAAGAGCGAGGGTAAGGAGTGTTTTTCTCTGTTCCATAGAGGTGGTTGAAGTTTTGAGGAGGGAAGAACCCGTTCAACTAAGGAGGAATCAGAAACGGTCTAAATATTTAGCATCGCTTCTAGTGAGGAGTTTCCCCGTCCTTCCCGATCTCGGCAAGCACCCCACCGGCCGGAAAATTCTGCCCGTCAGAAGTCACATGAGAGCGATGAGGGCCTTCAGCGCGAAGACAGCGGCCGTATTTCTGCGCGGCAATAGCCCCGCTGCTCATCGGGCAACGCTGGCTCTCGCTCCTGTTACCGACGGCCCCTCCGCTCAAGCCGCGCTCCGAGGCATCTGAAGCGATCACCCGAGTTCCGCAGTTGCGGCTGAAACTCCAGAAAAAATGACGTTTCGGAGCGCGTCAGCGGTTGGTAAAGCCCGGCGGGGCGCCAAAGCCGCATGAGTGCGTGGCCGCGTGCGGTGTCGTGGGGGAGGCGCGATTGGCGAGCCTTCTGCGAAAGCAGGGACAGGGCGCATTTGCGTGCAACCCCCGCAGCGTTCCGACGGCGAGAGCTGAGGGATGGGACTTCGACTCCGTGGCTGTCGTCCCGGGTCTCCGGCCGACGGGGACGTCGGCGCTCCCGGGCTCAAGCCTCCTGCGAGCGTGCAAACTGTCGTGGAGAAATTGCGGTCTGATCGCCCTGCCCCCTGACCTGTGGGAAACCACTCCGGACAACGGCGAAACTCGGGTTAGGGCCGCGGTGCGCTCCCCGCCATTGTCCCCGTCACAACCGTTCGTTGCTCAGGGGATGAGTCCCTGTTCGACCATGCGCGCGCGCACCGCTTCGGCGACCTCCGCGACGAGTTCCTCGAGGTTGTCGGGGCTGCGCGAACTGGTCACGCCGGACCAGATGAGCCTCCCCTCGGGCAACTCGTAGAGGTTGACCTCCATCGCAACGAGACTCTCTTGCGTCAGGTCGAGCGGGGCGGAAAATTCGGTAAGCGCCCACTCGTCGCGATAGTAGTCCCGAAAAGTGCGGTATTCCAGTGGAGGCAGTGGGGAAACCGGGTCGGGGGACTCCTCGAGCTGGGGAAGACGGGCCACCGGACGAAGCACCACGACTCCGTCGGCGCGCATGTCGTCGGCCGCCGACTCGACGTAAGCGCGATCGACCAGGGCGTTGGCCTCCGGCAGGTGCCGGTAGGAAGCGACGGCCTCGACACCTTCGGGAACGGCGTCGCGGATCGTTTCCTCCGCGGTGCGCCGCAACTCACCCTCCGGCACCGCGGCGATGATGAGCACCTTGTCGAAGGTGATGGAGCCGACCTCCGGCGCCGTCCAAGTCTCTTCCATCCGGGTCGACGAACAGGCCCCGAGGAAGAGGCCGAGCAACGCGAAAGGGAAAATGAGGGATCGATGACGATGGCTCATGGCAGTAGGCAGGTTTCCCCCGTCGAAGCGGGGCACAACCGGCGCGGTAACAGACTCAGTAATCTTCCCGCGCGGGAATGTTGGTGAAGTTGATGTTCAGGAGGAGGAGGAACTCGTATTGGTGAAAGTGCGCTTTGCCCACGAGGGGGCCACTGGAGAAGAGATGCGAGCCGTCTTGCCGATACCCGAGGAGGGCGAGTGAAGCGACCGAGTCGGCTTTTTTTGCCGAATAGAGCGCGAGCTCGGGGGTCTCAAAAGTACCCGCGCCAGGGACCACGAGGGGAAAGGCGGGCAGACCCACGAGCGACTGCGCCATGTCTGCGCCCAAGGCGCCACTACGCGGCTCGACGATGATCGCGGCCGCCTCCCGATCGTGTCGCAGGAGCGCCCCGTTGCGGCTCAGCAACTCGCGGATGGCACCGAGCACAAAGGCTTCCTGGTAGGTCTCGAGGTAGCGATCATCCACATACACCGTCTCCCCTCGAATTTGTGGGATCTCGACGTTGGCCAAAGCCTCGTCCGTCGCGGTGCTCATGAGCAACTGGTCAATGGCGGTGCGTTTGCGCTCGCTCACGTCGGTGGCGGTGCAACCGAAGAAGAACACGAGCGAGGAGACAAGGAAGGGACCTCGCAGAATGCGGCCAAGGGAGTCGGGAAAGCGAAGACAGGACAATTTCATGATGGGGCGAGAAACGGGCGAAGACGTCACCGAACCTGAGCGGCGAGCGTAAACTCTATGGCAAACGCTCGACGCTGTCCACGGAAGGGCCAAATTTCACTCCTGCGGTAGACGCGTTCGCGCTGCGCGCGGAGACCGAACAGCGGGCCTATTTACCTATCTGTAGTCATTCAACAACCCATCCGATACCGTCTCAACACCTCGCCCAGCAAGCTGAAGGCCCCCAAAGCATGGGAGCAGCAACCCTGGCCGCTGTCATGACTTCTTCAAGACAGCGGGAGCGGACAAGAGCCGCGTCTCAGCTCAGCTTGGCCTGGATCAACTTGCTCGCCTCGCCGAAGTCGATCGTCGCGGCGTCGCGATTCTTCTTCAAGACGCCCATCACTTTGCCCATGTCGCGCCGCGTGGTCGCACCGGTGTCGCTGATGGCCTGTTCCACGAGGCGCTCGAGCGCGGCCGCGTCCATCTGGGCGGGGAGATAGCGGGAGAGCCAGGCGACCTCGGCCTCGTTCTTCATCACGAGGTCCTGCCGCCCGCCCTGCGCAAATTGCTCCTTGGCGTTTTCGAGATCCTTCACCGCCTTGCGCACGGTCGCGATGACGGACTCATCAGTGATCTCTTTGTTCTCGTCGATCGCGACGCGCTGGATGGAGCCGTCGATGGTGCGCAGGGCGAGAGCCTTCTCGTTTTCCCGCGCCTTCACCGCGCGGATGATGTCAGCTCGCAGGGTCTTGTAGAGTTCGGACATGGGACTAAGAGAGCCGCGGCGACGGCCGTTGTCCAGACGGCGCGGGTGTGCGGGGGAAAACGATGCCGCCGGATGCACGCTCCGCCGCGAAAGCGCTCGCCCCGCGCACGAGACGGGCACAAGGCCACGCAAAGGCGCGGTTGCAGTCGTTCTGCATCGCGCCACGCTACCCCCATGACGCTCGAAGCTCTCGCCGCCGCCATCACCGGGACCCGCAGCATCTCCCTTGATGATCACCTGCCGGATTTTCCCATTCTCCGCGTCGCGAACGCGCAGGCGGAGGCCGCGATCGCCCTGCACGGG
>JBKHAU010000060.1:0-9741 GCA_046542725.1 Opitutales bacterium | reverse complement strand
CGGGGAGACGGATTCGAACCATCGGAGGCTCGAGATGGATCATCGAGAGCAACCAAATCGCCCCGAGTGGGCTCCGAAGACTGCAGGGCGCGAGTTTGCCTCCACCGTCGTGCCGGGCTCAGCCGCTTCTCCGGGGGCCGCCACCGGCGACTACCGAAGGCGCCGCGGCCTGCTCCCCGTGGAAGCCTATGTGGAGGGCATTCGCCGCCGCGACCGCACCCTTTTGGCGCGTGCCATCACGCTCGTGGAAAGCAATGCGCCGGCACATGAGGCCACCGCCCAAGCCGTATTGCAGGAGCTGCTGCCCGAGACTGGCCGGGCGGTGCGGGTGGGCATCACGGGCACGCCCGGGGCGGGCAAGAGCACCCTCATCGAAGCCCTCGGCGGGCAGTTGGTGGAGGCCGGCAAGCGCGTTGCCGTGCTCGCCGTCGACCCGAGCAGTTCGGTCACGCGTGGCAGCATTCTCGGCGACAAGACGCGCATGGAGCGCCTCGCGCGGGACCCCCGGGCGTTTATCCGGCCCTCCCCGAGCAGCGGCACGCTCGGCGGCGTGGGGCGCAAGAGTCGCGAGACGATGCTCCTCTGTGAAGCTTTTGGCTTTGACGTGATCCTCCTCGAGACGGTTGGAGTGGGGCAGAGTGAGGTCACCGTGCGCTCGATGACGGACTTCTTTTTCCTGATTGCCATCGCCGGGGCGGGAGACGAATTGCAGGGCATCAAGAAGGGGGTTGTGGAACTGGCTGACCTCATCGCGGTGAACAAGGCCGACGGCGACAACGTGCGCAGGGCTCGCATGGCCAAGGCGGAATACACCCGCGTGCTCTCCTTCCTCGCTCCGGCCACGGAGGGGTGGAAAACGAAGGCGATGACCGTCTCGGCCCTCACCCGCGAGGGCATCGGTGACCTCTGGAAGCGGATCGAGGACTTTTGCGCGACGACCCAGGAAAGCGGGGTCTGGGAGCGCCGCCGCCAAGCGCAGAATGTGCAGTGGTTTCGCGCCATGCTCGAAGAGGGCATCCTCGCGCGCTTCCTCGCCCAGCCGGAGATGAAGGCGCGCCTCGCGACCCTCGAGAGGGCGGTGGCGGAGGGTAGTCAGCCGGTCACCGCGGCGGTGCGCGAGATCCTCGGGCAGACGCCTTGAGGAGCCAGCAGCGTCAATCCGATGTGAAACGGGCCGGCGTGCGGTAGCCGCCCTGCAGGGCGGTCGGGCCCGACCGATGGCGAATCGTGCATGATGCGCATTTTTGCCTGTAGCCTCCTTCTGCTCGTGGCCGGTCTGCCCGCTGCCGGACAGGGGAGCGGTGTTCTGGGCGCGGGCGAGACAGCGGCGGATGGGCCACTGGGTCCCCTCGGGTCGCTGCTCGGACTTGGGGACAATAGCGGGCTTCGCCTCGCGGTGAGCGGCGACCTGATCACTCTCTTTGCCGACGAGCGGGAACCGGTCCCGACTTCGCTTGGGGCAGAGCGGGCGAGAGCGGTTGTCGCGCCCGCGCTCGAGCCGATCCTCAGCGAACTGCCGATTGCCGTCACCGTCCGAGCGGCAGGGCGCGGAGACGCCTTTGGAGGCGTCATGACCGCTTCCGAGCCCCTGCGCGCGCTCGTCCGCCGGGACGATCCGCCGGCGAAGGTCTCGGGCACCCATGATCCCTTTGGCGGGCTCGGGGCCGCGCCGTTGGCGCCCTTCTGGGGGTTTGGTCCCCGTTCCGGTGAGCCGGGCTTCGAGCCGGCCCTCGTGCGCTTTTGAGCGTCGGGGTCGGGGGGAGGCAGGTGCGGGCCCGCGTCGACCACCCAGCGTGGTGGGGCGCCGGCCGCCGGATTTCCGCTTGCCGCCGGCGGCCCTATGCTCAAGCGGTGAAGGTGTAGTTATGGCAAAAGACTGGCTTTCAGGCGTGGGGTCGTTTTACGACGCGATCGTCATCGGATCGGGGCTCGGTGGGCTCACGAGTGCCAACGTGCTCGCCAAGGCGGGGCATTCCGTCCTGCTCCTCGAGCACCACTACCAGTTCGGCGGGCTCGCCACTTGGTTCAAGCGGCCGGGCGGCCACACCTTCGACATCTCGCTCCATGGCTTTCCTCATGGGATGATCAAGAGCTGCCGCAAATACTGGTCGCGCGAGATCGCGGACCGCATCGAGCAGCTCGAGGATGTCCGCTTCATCAATCCGCAGATGGACGTGCGCACGACGTTCGACAAGGTCGACTTCACCCGCATTCTGGTGGAGGATTTCGGCATCGAGGAGGCGCGCGTGGAGGCCTTTTTTGCCCACCTGCGGGCGATGAATTTCTACGACGACAGCTCGCAGACGACGGGCGAGATGTTTGAGGAATTCTTTCCCGGCCGCAACGATGTGCATCGGCTCCTCATGGAGCCAATCAGCTACGCCAACGGCTCCTCCATGCACGACCCGGCGATCACCTACGGGATCGTCTTCTCGAACTTCATGAGCAAGGGCGTCTTCATCTTCAAGGGCGGGACCGACACGCTTATCAAGATGATGACGAAAGAGTTGCAGGCGAACGGGGTGGAGCTTCGCAAGTCTGCCCTCGTCGAGGAAATCCTGACCGAGCGAGGCGAGGATGGGCGCCACCGCGTGGTCGGGGTGCGCGCCCGCAGTCAAAACACCGGTGGAGAGCAGCCGGTGCATACCATCGGCTGCCACACGGTGGTCTCGAACGCCAATGTGAAGAACACCGTTCTGCGCCTCGCCGGGCCGGCGCGATTCCGCCCCGAGTTTGTCGAAGAAGTGGAGAAGGTGCGGGTCAATACGAGCTCCTGCCAGGTCTACATGGGGATCCGCGCAGGCGAGGAAATCCCCTTTATCGGGGACCTTGTCTTCACCTCCGAGGCCGATGAATTCTCGATGGAGGAACTCACCGGGATGCGCAGTTCGAGCCGTACCTTCTCCGTCTATTATCCTGATACGCGGCCGCACACACGGCAGCCGCGCTACGCCATCGTGGCCTCGATCAACGCCCGCTGGAAGGACTGGGAGTCGCTCTCGGAAGAAGCCTATCAGGAGGAAAAGGCCTGGCTGATCGAGAGTTCGCTGACCGCCCTCGAGCGCTTTATTCCCGATGTGCGGAGCAAGATCGACCATCTCGAGGCCGCCACGCCGCGCACCGTGAATCGCTATGTGCGCCATATCGGCGGGACCTCCTTCGGGACCAAGTTCGAGGGGCTGAAGGTCTCGCAGGAATTGCCCGAGGAACTGCCTGGCCTCTACCACGCGGGCTCTGTGGGCATTATCATGAGCGGTTGGCTGGGCACGATCAACTATGGCGTGATCGTGGCCAACAAGGTGGATAAGTTCCTCCACGAGTCCAAGGCGGCGGCGCCGGCCGCGGTCGAAGGGTAGGGGCAGCGCCGACAACGGGTTTGCCAGAGGGCACGCCGGGTCGTGGGATGGTTGGTGGGGCCGTTGCCCCGCTTCCTGCATGAAGAAACCTTCGCTAACGAGAGGCGCGCGCGCCCTCACCGGAACGGTTGGTGCGGCGTCCGGGTTTGTCGGCTCGCTCGGACGTGCGCTCACCTCCACCGTCAGTATTCCGGGGCTCCGCAGCCGCTCCGCCGAGCCTTCCGCCGGAGCCGTGCCGGGTTCCAGTCCGGGCATCGAGTCCATCCCGGAGATCCACACTCCCCCCTCTCCCGGGGCGGTGCGTGTCCGCTGCACGGACTATGCGCAGGAAACGGTCGAGGTGCATGAGATCGACGACTTGATCGCATTTCTCGAGGCCCCTCGCCCGGCAGGCGCGAAGGTGCGCTGGCTCAACTTCGACGGGCTGCACCCCTGGGTGGTGGATCAGGTGCGGCGGCACTTTGGCTTTCACACCCTTGCCGCGGAGGATGTTCTGCGCGTGCCCCAACGACCCAAGGTGGAGTCCTATGAGGACCATCTCTTCATCGTCGTGCGCATGCTTCTGCTCAAGGACGAGCAGGCGGCCAGCGAACAGGTTGGCATCTTTCTCTACGGTGATACCCTCATCACTTTCCAAGAGCGCGCGGGCGATGTCTGGGACCCGGTGCGGCAACGCCTGCAAAGCTCCGACTCGCGCCTCCGCCAGCAGGACGTCTCCTACCTCCTGTACGCCCTCCTCGATGCGGTGGTGGATCATTGCTTTCCCATTCTCGAGAGCTATGGCGACCACCTCGAGAAGCTCGAGGACGAGATCATGTTCAACGCGACAACCCGCGTGCAGCGCCGTATCCACGCCGTCAAGCGGGAGCTCTCGCTCTTGCGGCGTGTCCTCTGGCCCACCCGCGAGGTCGTCTCGCACCTCCTGCGCGAGGAGGGGACCGAACTCACCGACTACGCCAAGACCTACATGCGCGACGTCTATGACCACACCATCCAGGTCATGGATGTGGTGGAGACCTATCGTGAAATGGCGGCCAGCCTGAGTGACCTTTACATGTCGGTCGTGAGCAACCGCATGAACGAGGTGATGAAGGTGCTGACGATCATGGCGTCGTTCTTCATTCCCATCACCTTCGTTGCCGGGGTCTACGGGATGAACTTCGAGCACATGCCCGAATTGGGTTGGAAGTACAGCTACGCCGTCTTCTGGCTCGTCTGCCTGGGGATGAGTGCCGGTCTCGGCGTCTACTTCTATCGGAAGCGCTGGATCGGGCGGCACTGAGATCGCTCTGCGCGTCCACTATCGAGTTGCGCCGCTGCAGTGCGTCCGTTCCCTCCCTCCTGACCATGACCCTTTTTCGCCATTTTCGCCTTGGAGCGCTCCTCCTGAGCCTGGCCGCCTCGTCTCTGCAGGCCATCAATTTTGCCTCCCGCGATGAGATCCCCGACCGCTACAAGTGGGATTTTTCGCTCTTCTATCCCTCCTGGGAAGCCTGGGAGGCCGATCTCGAGATCTTTGGCGAGGAGGCCGCCGCGCTCGCCGCGATGAAGGGCACCCTGGGGGACGGCCCGGAAGCGCTCCGCGCCGTCTATGAGCAGCAGGAGGCGATGAGCGAGCGACTCTGGAGACTCTTCGGCTATGTTGGCAGCCTGCGGGACACCGACCAGCGCGACAACGCCGTGCAGGAGCGCCATGGTCGGTTCTGGGCCGCCTATGGGGCGGTCGCGCCCACTCTCTCCTGGATCGAGCCGGAACTCCTCACTCTGCCCGAGGACACCGTCATGGAATGGGTCCGCGGCGACGAAAAGCTGCGCGAATATGCCTACCCGATCGCCAACCTCTTTCGTCTCCAGGATCATGTCCTCGAGGGCGACAAGGAGGAACTGCTGGCCCATTACCAGCCGGTCTTTGGTGGCGCCCGCCGCATCTACGAAGCGCTCACGACAGCCGATGGCGAGACGCCGGAAGTGACCCTCTCCGACGGGACGGTCTTCACCGTGACCCCCGCCTCCTACGGCGAGGCGCTCAATACCTTCTCCTCCGCAGCCGACCGTCGCCTCGTGCAGGAGGCGCGCATGGAGTCCTTTATCGAGCGGCGCAACACCTTCGCCGCGATCTACCAGGCGCGGGTCGAGGCGAGCGTCTCGACGACCCGTGCGCGTGGCTACGAATCGGTCGTCCACTCCCATCTCCAGGATGACAACGTGCCCGTTGAGGTCCTCGAAACGCTGGTTGCGACGGCCAAGCGGGCGGCACCGATCGTCGCTCGCTACCATGCGCTGCGGGCGGAGGCCCTCGAGCTCGAGGACTATGGCTGGTCCGACTTTTTTGTCCCCCTCGTGGATGATGGAGGGGAGTGGCCCTACGACACCGTCGTCGAGGCCGTCGTCGCCTCCGTCGCGCCCCTTGGGGCAAGCTATCAGGCAAAGCTGCGCGAGCAGTTCGAGGGCGGGCTGGTCGACGTCTACGAGACCCCCGGCAAGCGTTCCGGGGCCTACAACCGCGGCGTCTACGGGGTCGGCTCATTCGTCCTTCTGAACCACCGCGACACCCTCGACAATGCCTTCACGGTGGCGCACGAAATGGGGCACAGCATGCACACGCGACTAGCCATGGAGCATCAGCCTTACGCTACCCATCGCTACAAGATCTTTGTCGCGGAGGTGGCCGCGATCTTCAACGAGAAGCTCTTTCTCCAGCATCTGCTCGCGGGTGAACTTTCCCCCGCGCAGCGCGTGGCGCTGCTCGAGAAGCAGATTCAGGACATCATGGGCACGTTCTACCTCCAGACGATGATGGCCGACTACGAGCTGCGGGCCCATCGTCTCGTGGAAGCGGGCGGGGCCCTCACCGCCGACGGCCTGACTGCGCTCTGGCAGGAACTGGCGACGGAATATTTCGGCGAGGCGATCCCCGCGGAGGACAGCTATCGCTACTCCTGGGCGCGCATCCCGCACCTTTTCAACAGCCCCTTCTACGTCTACCAATACGCCACCTGTTATGCCTCCGCCGCCACCCTCCTGCAGGAGATGCAGGCCACGCCCGCGGGGGAGGCACGCGAGGTCCTCGTGGAGCGTTTCCTCACCCTGCTGCGCAGCGGCGGCAACGACGATCCGATGGCGTTGCTCAAGAAGGCCGGCATCGACCTGAGCGACCCGGCCACCGTCGCTTCGGTCGTGGAGGAGTTCGAGGTTCTCGTCGACCGCTTTGCCGAGGCCTATGCCGAGCTGAGGGAGACCGAGGCGGAAGCCGTGTCGGGGGCGCCAGTGGCGGCGCGCGAAGGAGCCCGCTGAGGAACGCTCGGTTTCAGTAGTGCGGCGGGCGCTGGTGGCCACCCGGGTCCTCGCCCTCGGCGAGGGCTTTCAGCCGCTCCTCGAGGCGGGTGAACCGCGTCTCGAGACGCTCGATCTGCTTCTGCTGGTCATAGAGCGCCTCGCTCAGTTCAGCGACTGTCTTCTCGAGGAAGGTGACCTTCAGTTCGAGTTGGATGCGCTCGTCATTCATCAGAATTGCGGCATCCGTTCACGACGCGTGGCCAAACCCCAAAGGCGAGTTCTCTAGCGGCGACGGCGCCCGCGCAGTCCGAGGATGGCCAGACCGACAAACAGACTGGCCATCGCGGGCTCGGGGATGACTGCGAGGGAGGAGTCGCTGGTGAGTTCGAAGAATCGAAGCTCCCAGGCGTCGCCGGAGGCGAAGCCGTCTTCATCCCAGGCAGCGGTGAAACGGAACTGGAGCGAGTCTCCCGCCTGGAGGCCGGAGAGGACGCCCACGGAAGTCACCTCAGTCGCGACCGAGGACCAGCCAAGACTGCCGCCGAGGGCATCGACGCCATCACTGTCGATGGTGTAGCCACCGGTGTTCCAGTCGGAAAAGACCTGGAAACTCCCGCCATTGACGGAGTATTCGACGACCGCGCCATCGCGGGCATTGCCCACCGCCGAGGGCGAGGCTTGGCCGCCGAGATCGTATTCGAAATTGTAGCTGTGGGTGAGGGACAGCCGGAGAGGATCCCCGCCACTCAGGCTGTAGTCATTTAATGAAAGGGAGGCCGAGACGGAGGCCTCGCTCTCATTGGCAACCACCCATCCAGTTCCACGAACGTGGTTGAAGCTCGTCGACCCCGTCCCGCTGGTGCCGGCGCTCCGATTGTTTGTGGGAGAAATGAGGAGCACCGCTTCGGAGGAGGCTGCGCCGAGGATGGCGGCGAGGAGGAGGCGGACGCAGGGAGAGGCAGGGAAAAGCTTAGAAGCGGGGGAGTGCATGGCAGACCGGAAGGTGTGAGAGCGCGTAGTTTCAAAGAGAAAACTACATAGGCGACGGTCTCGCAAGTTCGTTTGCCCCGCGCGGAATCGCTTTACGGAAGTTTCACACGGCCCCGAGTTGCTGGTTTTCGTGGAGCTGGCGGAAGGTGGGGTGCTCGAGCACGGCCTCGAAAGGGCCATCGGCGGCGAGTTGACCCTGATCGAAGAGGAGGACGCGGTCGGCGTGCCGAATGGTCGAGAGGCGGTGGGCGATGACGAGGACAGTGCGGCCCACGGCATAGTGCGCGAGGGCCTTCTGGATGCGCCGTTCGCTCTCGGAGTCGAGGGCCGACGTGGCCTCGTCGAGGATGAGGATGGGGGCGTCCTTGAGAAAGGCGCGGGCGAGGGCGAGGCGCTGCCGCTGGCCGCCGGAGAGGCGCACGGCATCCTCGCCGACGGAGGCATCGTAGCCCTGAGGGAGGGCGGCGATGAAGTCGTGGGCGTAGGCCGCGCGGGCGGCGGCTTCGATCTCGGCGCGGGTCGCGGTGGGGCGGGCGAGGGCGATGTTCTCCGCCACCGTGGCATCGAAGAGGACGGGCGCCTGGGGGACGAAGGCGATCTGGTCGCGCAGTTGCCGGGCAGAGATCTGGCTGATGGGCACGCGGTCGACGAGGATGGCGCCGGCGGTGGGCTCGTGGAAGCGGGCGAGGAGCTTGACGAAGGTGCTCTTGCCCGCGCCGCTCGGGCCGACGAGGGCGACGAAGGTGCCGGGCGCGATGGTGCAGGAGAGACCGGTGAAGAGAGTGTGCCCGGTCTCGTAGGCAAAGGAGACGCGGTCGAAGATGATCCGGCCCTCCACGCGCTCGGGCCATTCGTGGGCGAAGTGGTCGCTGCTCTCTTCCGCCACCTCGTGGGCGCGGGGGGCGGAGAGGATCTCCTCGAGGCGCTCGGCCGCCCCCTGGGTCTTCTGCGTCTCGTTGTAGACGCGGAGGGACTTCTTCACCGCGTCGCCGGTGAAGTAGAGGGCGACGCCCATGGGGAGGAAAACGGCAAAGGTGAGCCCGTGGTAATAGGCGTAGACAAAGGCCGCCGCAACCACCGTGACGGCGATGAGTTCCATCGTCGGCTGGGTCAGCTTCTCGTACTTCGTCATTTTCATGAAGGCCGTGAAATGGCGCTGCAAAAGATCGCCAAAACGGCGGCTCTGGCGCTCCTCGAGGTTGAAGGCGCGCACCTCGAGCACGCCCCGGAGGTTTTCCTGGAGGGCGTGAGTGGTGTCCCCGAGCGCATGCTGGACCTGCCGGCCGCGGTGCTTGAGATGCTTCGCGATGAGCCGCACCGGAAGGATGATGAGCGGCGTGATGGCGAGGAGGAGAAGAAGGAAGATGACGTCGCTCTCGAGATAGGAAAGATAGGCGAGATAAGTGAGACCGGCGAGGGCGGTGAGCGGCTGGACGAGGCCGTCACGCGCGACGACAAGAATCGTTTGCTGGATTTGCTGCACGTCGCCGAGGAGGCGGGAAATGAGGTCGCCCGTGCGCTGCCGCTCGAAAAAGGCGAGGGGCAAGCGCTGCAGATGATCGAAGACGCGCTGCCGAAGGGAGCGCAGGACTTCGAGGCCGCACTGCGTCATCCAGTATTGGTTTGCATAGCTGGCGATGCCGCGGAGGAGGAAAATGCCGGGAAGGACGGCCGCGGTGAGGAGGACGCGCAGGAGCGAATGGCCCTCCTCCCGTGTCTCGAAAAGCTGCGCGAAGACGATCTGAAGCGAACCCGGGGCGCCGAAACCGCTCGCCGCGGCGGCCACCACACCGGCGGCGATGCCCGCCCAGAGAAGACCTTGGTGAGGTCGCAGATCGGGCCAGTAGCGGAGGAGGTACTTCATCGCGAAAAGGCATGTAAGGGGCCGGCGACGGAACGCGCAAGGGCGGCGATCCGGCGGGAGGGGGCGCACGGAGGGGGGGCGGAATGCCCCCGCCGGTCGGCGTTCTGGGCAACAAAGGGGTGCTCGAGGACGGATGGAAGAGGCGGCCGCCTGGATGAAATGCGCCACGCCCGCTCGCCCTGAGCCCAGATGCGCGTGGACGGCCCGGTGGACGGCGCGAGAAGCAGGTCCGAAGCGGGAAGGCGTGGGAGGAGG
>JBKHAU010000059.1:0-9749 GCA_046542725.1 Opitutales bacterium | reverse complement strand
AGGCAGTTCTCCCGGAAGAGGAGATCGCAGTCGGTGAACCAGATCCAGTCGGCCTCGGTCCGCCGCGCCGCCTCGTTGCGCCCGATCGCACGACGAAAGAGTGAAGGCGGTGGAAGGTCCCGCCAGTTCCACGACACACCGGGGACCGCGCGTTGCCCAAACTCCTCGAGGAGGCGGACCGTGTCCTCGTCCTGACGGCTGTGGTAGACCGTCATGGTGACCTCGATGTCCCGCGGAGGAAACCGCACGAGGGAACTGAGCTGGTAGCGCTGGAGGTGGGCATATTGCCAGCAGTGACTGACGATCTCGAGGTGCAGGCGCCCCGTCCGCGCCGCGCGCTCGCCGGGCGGGGGGAGCGGAGGCTGGACCCAACGAGCCGGCAGCCATCCACTGGCTGCAAGGCGCCAAAAGCGGCCGACGAGCGGGTCGGACCAACGGGAGGACGGAGGCGACGACAGATCCATGTGCGCATGATCCGTCAGACCTGCGCCGGCCTTCAACCCCTGATTCCGACCGTGAGGGGATTTGCCCGGCCCGGCCGTTGCTTTTGATTGCGGGGCGGACCTCCGCCAAACAGCGTGTGGGGAGTTTCGCCCATCGGGTATCCTCCCGTCTCGCACGGCTCCATGAAGACCTCTTTCCTCCACAACGCCGAAATTTTCGAGACCCTGCCGCCGGACCTGTTCGCTCCCCGCGATGCGCGGCCCCTCGGCGCCGGCGCCGGCGTCGGTCGCGGCTCCGCTGTCGCCTTCGAGATCAATGGCGCGCAGTATGTGCTCAAGCACTACGAGCGCGGAGGCTACCCCCGGCGGTTCATCAAAGACACCTATGCCTTTCTCGGTCTCGAGCGCACGCGCATGTGGCGGGAGTTTCGGCTCCTTGCGCGCCTCCACGAGCTCGGTCTTCCGGTGCCTCGCCCGGTCGCGGCGCGCTGTGTCTTCCGTTCCCCCCTCACCTACCGGGGCGATCTCGTGACCGAGCGCCTGCCGCAGACCAGGACCCTCGCGGACGCCGTGGAAGCAACCGCCCTCGAGGAGACGACGTGGAGGGCGGTCGGCGAAGCCATCGCCCGCTTTCATCGGGAGAACGTTTTCCACGCCGACTTGAACGCCCGCAACATCATGCTCAACGAGGCGGGCGACGTTTTTCTCATCGACTTCGACAAGAGCGCAGTGCGCCCCGTCGGGAAGGCGAAGTGGTCGCACGCGAACCTGCAGCGCCTCCTTCGATCCCTCCGCAAACACCAGCGGCTCTCCGGCCGATCGAGCTTCCGCGAGCGCAACTGGCAGGACCTCGAGCGCGGTTACGAGAGCGCTCTCAAAGCGGGATTCTGATCAACCGGCAAGGAACGCCTCTCCTCGCCGCGTCGCGTTCCAGCGGTCGATGCCGGATCATTTGCTCTCCTCGAGGACCTCGGCCGGCAGTCCCATCGTGGGCAGCAGCTCTCGCCAGGCGCTCCAGGGGTCGATCGCGTAGCTCGAGGCGTCGACGGCGTATTCCCGGTCGTAGATGCGCCGGGTCCGCGGCGGGATGATCCCGGCCGCAAATTCCACCTGCCAGATCCGCCGCTCGCGCACCGCGGACGGGGAGTCGTCGAAGGAGAAGAGCGCGTCGACAAAAAGAGCGTTGATCGCCTCGAGCTGCGCGCGGCGCGTCGCCGGATCACTCGCCAGGGGGAAACGGCGGTCCGCCGGCGGCAGGTCCGCCTCCGCCAACGTCTCCGGGATCAGCAGCCAGAAGACCGCATCCGGACGCTGCGAACGGATGATCTCGAGCACTCGACGGCCGGTCGCGAGATGCTCGGGCCGCGGATCGAGGCGGACCGCGATCCGTGTCTTGCGCGGCATTTCGGCACGACCGGCGCGGCGCAATTGCTGGTCCAGATAGCTCTTCCGCTGCCGGAAGGCCAGCATGAGGTGGCTTCGCTGCGGCCCCTTCCAGCGCAGGTGCGCCCAAAACCAGTTCGCGCAGATGTCGTCGTCGCCCGCCAATTGCGCCTCGAGTTCCTCGTTCAGCCGGAAGACCACTTCGAGCGGGTCGTCGCTCGGCGGAAGTTCGACCCCTTCCATCACTCCACACCAGAAACCCGTGCGCCGCACCTGGAGAAAAACGGGCACCGCTCCAGTCTTCGCCGCAAGCAAGCCCGATAAATTGCTCGTCGTGCAGGTGCGGTCAAAGAACAGCGTCAGATGACCACGGTGGCCCGCGCTCTGGTCGAAGAGCAGCCCGACGCCTCCATCCCCCTCGGCCATCGCGCGCTTCGCCTTGAGCAGTCCCTCTTTCCGCGCCACGAACCGCACCCCCCAGCGCTCGCGTGCGCGCCGCACGTAGCGCTCGGCCGCCGGCAGATCGAGCTCCCGGTAGAGCGTCGTGATCGGCGGCGCATGGCGCGCGAGCAGCGGCAGAGCGGTCATCGCTTCCATCAGGGTCGAATGGGGAAGCGCGAGCAGAAGCGGCCGTTTCCCGCCATGCCGCTGAAAAATTTCATCCAGCGACGGAGCGACGGCAAAGCGGCGCCGAACCTCCTTCTCGGACCAATGCGGCATCGCGAGGATGAGAAGAAACATCTCGAACATGCGCTCCGCGTGGAGCCGGGCGATGCGCTCCCGCCATGCCCCCTCCCGCTCCGGAAAGCACCGCTCGAGCGCTCCACGGACAGCGTGCGCACGCGACGAAAAGCGGTCCATGGAGCGCCCCAGGATCCAACAGAGCCCGCGCGCGAAGCTGTCCGGCAGCACCGCGAGCAGTTTCCCCAGGACCCAGAGGACACCGTAGAGAAGTCTCTGGAGGGGGCTGAGTTTGGGTTCTCCTTCAGCCATTCTTCAGGCCTTTGAAAGCCTCCCGAGGGGGCGGACAAGACAGGACGCAGGCAACAACAGGTGCATTTCGCGACCATCCCCGATGCGCTCCGCGCGGTCAAGCAGGGGACATCGAGCCCGGACGAAGGCATACCCGCCATCTCTCTTCGGCAGCCCGCCAGACCGCTGCATTCAATTCCTGCGCATGGATTGACTCGCTCCCAAATCCTACATGGTTCAAAAGGACAGCATGCCGGCGCAGCCGTCGTGCCATGAACCTGGCGGCGGCCCTCTGGCAACCCAAGACCTGCTTGTCCCACAACCTCACCACCACCCCATCCTCCTTATGAAAGACAAAATCGATCGCATCGTTGAAGTCGTCCTCGGACTCATCCTCCTGATCTTTGGGCTCAACAAGTTCATCGGCTTCATGTCGATGCCCGAAATGCCCGAGCCGGCCGGAAATTTCATGGGCGCCCTGGCGCAGTCCGGCTACATGATGCCGGTCATCGCCATCACCGAACTCGCCGTTGGCGCGCTCCTCGTGAGCGGCTTCTACCGCGCCCTCGCGCTCGTCCTTTTGGCCCCGTTGAGCGTCCACCTCATCCTCTTCCATCTCGCCCTCGCCCCCGCCACGATCCTGCCCGCGCTGATCGTCGCCGCGCTCAACGTGTATCTGCTTTTCAAGCACATCAACGCCTATCGGCCCCTCCTACAACAGCGCGCGTAGCAGAGCCTTTCCCTCCAAAAGAGGCCCCCAACAGGGGCGTTCGTCCACATTCTGGAAACGGAAACCGATTCCGTCGGGAGCCCTCGTGGCTGATTACTCAGCGCTCGGCCACGACCTCGAGGAGCACGAGAACGCCGACGAGAAGCACCGCACAGAGGCCGACAAAGACTGGCCGCGGCAGCCTCACGAGATCCGGAAGGAGCGGCTTGCCGCGATCCCCCCAGGTCTTGACGGTGCGTCCCAACGGGCCCGAGCAGACGGCGTAGAGGTAGGAGCCGGCCACCAGCCCAAGGATGCTGAAGAGGGCATCCCCATTGCCCTGCCCGAGCGCCGCCGCGGCCGTCCCCGGGCAGTAGCCGCTGAGGGCGAAACCCGCTCCGAAGAGGAGCCCTCCGATGAGGGTGGCACCGAGGATGAGCGGCTTGGCCTTCTCTTCCACCTTGCCGAGCGCATTGAGGGGGAAGACGCCGATCATGCCCACGACGATGGCCGAGAGCATCAGCTTGATGACGGTCAGATCCTCGAGGAGAAGCACCCCGACGAGGACGTGAAACTTGGCCGCTCCGCCCTTCTGGATGAGGAATCCGAAAACGAGCCCGAAGAGGGCAGCGAGGAGATACGGGCGCAGCGTCTTCATCGTCAGGACCTTCCTCACCACCGGTAGAGGGGAAAGGCGACTGCCATGCCGCCAAGGAAGAAACAAACGAGCGCGATCCAGGAGGCGAGGTTGAGCTGGAGCGTGCCGCTGATCCCGTGTCCGCTTGTGCAGCCACCCGCGAGGCGGGCGCCAAAGGCCATCGCCATCCCCCCGAGAAACGCAACGACCGACCGCAGTCCCAGGCTGCCGGTGCCGAACCGGTCCTCCCAGATGGGCGGGAGCCAGCGCCCGGTCCACTCGTCTCCGCTCCACGCCCCGAGGGCACCGCCGACGATGATCGCGCCGACGAAGACGATCGACCAGTTGAGGCGCGGCGGGGTGTCCCGATAGTATGGCAAGGCGCAGGTCTTCCCGGGTGCGATCGCCCGCCCTGCCAGGCCCGCCACGCTGGCATAAGCCGAGGAGGCTCCAATCGCATGGCTCGAAAGGCTCATCGTAAACCAGGCGAGGACACCGATGAGTCCGCCCGCGAGATACGGCGACCACGCTCCGCCGGGATAGGCCAAGGGCTCAAACGAGCCGGTCTCCGTCGACGGAGTCTGTCCCGCCAAAGGGGGCGCCACGGAGACGAAGAGCGAGGCCGCGAGCAGGATGGCACCGCCTCTCATGAAGCGCCCTCCACCTTGCCGCCCGCGCTCATCCGGACACGCCAGCCACCCGGGATCGTCCGGACCTTCGCAAGGTCTTCCCGTGACAGAAAACTGCCGGCGATGCGCCTATGGCAACCCGCAACCGCCACAGGCTTCGGCCCCGGCCTCGAGGGAGCAGGAACAGGCGATCCCGAAGCGCTCTCCGTCGTTTCTCGCCCTTGGGCATCATGCGCTCGCTTTTGAGGTCGTCGGAGCCCCTGCCACGCGTGCAGCAACCTTGGAGAATGGGTGCTGTCGCGTCCTTGCCTGCCGCGATCAACTCGCAGCTCACCCCGTCGAGTCTTGCTTCCTTCTCCTTCGCCGGACCGCGTGCCCCCGAGAGTTCGAAAGAGAGACTCCGGGCAGACCCGAATCTTTCCCTCATTGCCCCCGATCACCCGGTGCCGAGCGCGAGCAAACACCGGATCGGGCGGGATTGTTTTGAGAGGACACGGCAACTTGTCGTCGTTGCGAGAGAACATCGATCTGTTTTCCTTTTCGCTCGGAGTGGTTGAAACAGTATCGCCCGCTGGCGCGCAGGGCAGGACGCGTAGGCGACTGTTTGCGGCCGGCATGCCACCCTCTTCGACCGACCGCCCCCCAAACACCCTAAGCTTCCTCTAACCAGGAAGATAGCCCTGCGCAGAAGCACCTCCTTCGATCCGCTTCCCGCTTTTCGCCTCCGGGCCACCGTGCATTCTACCCAAAGCCGATAGCCGCATTTCCTGCTTTCAGCACGATTCGCCTCTTCAGACGATGATGCACCGGCCATTTCGCCTGTCCCCCGTCAGCCCAGGCAATTCCCGTGAGAGGCGAAGATTCGAGGTCCGCCCCACCCTTTACGCAAGCCATGGCCGCGCGCCGGGCGAGGCAACGGTCCTGGCAGCCTTCATTCTGCTCGAAGAAAGCCGCCCACCGCGACCGCTCACCGCGACAGCGCTTCAGAAGCCGATGCCGTAGATGTCGGTGTCGTAGATGAGGTAGCTGCGGTAGTCGCCGTGGACCCAGAGGAGGCAGGTTTCCTGACCGTGGTCGAGGGGCACGAAGGGGCGGATGTTGTCGCGGTGGGGGTCGAAGGTGAGTTGCTGCCACGCGATGGGTGCGGTCTCGTCGGCGGGGAGATCGGCGCGGTGGATCTGATAGCGCCCGGTGGAGTTGGCGGTCCCGTCATGCGGATCGACATTGGCCGAGATGTAGACCACACCTGCTTGCTCCGGGTCGAGGGTGATGCCACCGGCGTAGTGACGCTCGCGGGTGTAGAGGTAGCTCCCGGCGTAAGCGATTTGCCGGGCTTCCCAAGTGGCCGCCCCGGGCTGGCGGGTCGCCACCCAGTAGCGCAGATCGCCCCCCTCGGCGCCATCGGGCGAGGTGATAAAGGCAGCCATCTGCGTGCCGTCCGGATAGGCCGCGAAGTCGTGGGTCCAGGCACGGCCCATCGGTCCACTGCCGTCGTAGATCAGGGTGCCTTCGGCGGGGCGGATGGGATCGGTCTTCAGCTCGCCGATCTCGCGGACCTTGTTCCCTGCGGAGTCGTGAAAGGCTCCGTCCTCATAGTAGAGATGGTAGACGTTGTTGTCGGGCTCGCGCCGTGGATGGCCGTTGGTGTAGACGAGGTCGATCCGGTTGCGGTCGTTTCCGACGTATTTGACGTACGGCCGCGTCCCGCCGTCGCCGCTGAGGATGAACTGGAAACCGCCCTCCCAGGTCTCGCCGCCGTCGTCGGACCAGGCGAGGTTCGGGTTGAAGCCGTCCGCGCGATAGAAATTATAGATCCGCCCGTCCTCCTCGCTGAGCTGGAAGAGATTTGCGTAGGTACTGCCCGCGTCCGTCTCGAAGGTCTTTTCCTCGCCCCACTGGAGGTCGAGGGGCCACCATTCCCGGTCTTCCGGCACGTGCGCTCGGCGGTAGTTCCATTCATCGGCCGTGTGGTGCTTCGAATACACCGCGAGAAGCGTGTCGTCGAAGCGGAGGAAGGCGGGGTTGTTGTGGTCGTCTCGTTCCGTCCAGGTGCTGAGGACGGTGGGTTTCCCGCGCACACGCACGGCCGGCACCGGATCGATGGCGTAGGGCAGCATGACGACCTCGCCGGCACGATTGACCCCACCGACATAGAGGTGCCCGTCGGCGATGATCGCGCGCTCATCGTTGTACCAAGTCCAGACGGCATCCTCGAGGATGAGCTGGCGGTCGTAGGGAGGCTTCAGCGCGGTCAGTTTGTCCGGTGTCAGCTCCATCTGGTAGAGTTCACTCGCGGCGAGAAGGAAGGCGCCATGGGCATAGTCGACGAAGGACTCCGGGCGGACCGGCTGAGGGTCCCCGGCGACGAGCTGGGCAAAGCCCAGGCGGCCTTCCGGCGAGACCTTGGAAAGGAGTGCATTCCAGCCATCGAGGGCAAAAGGCAGGTAGGACTCGGCGTCGATCCAGCCGCGGTTGATGCCCGCGAGAAGGCCGAAGGTGAAAAACGCGGTGCTGCTCGTCTCGGGTGATTGCGCGAGATCCGGACGATTGAGCCAAGGCCGCCAGAAGCCGTCGGGCCCCTGCAGGGTAACGAGCTTGCGTGTCATTTCCTGATACAGCTCGAGGTAGCGCTGGCGCATTGGATCGTCCTCCGGGAGGTGGTCGAGGGTGCGCACGATGCCGCCGTAGACCCAGCCATTGCCCCGCCCCCAGAAGATCTTCTCGTCTTCCCGGTTGGTGCCCTGGTTCTCCGGGAAGTAATTCTCGTCGCGGTAAAACAGGCTGCTGCGCTCATCGTAGAGGAAGTCGACCGAATCCCAATACAGCTCGTGGAGCAGATCGAGGTAGCGCTGCTCACCCGTCGCGGTGTGGAGGCGGGCGATGACGGGGGGCGCCATGTAGAGCGCGTCGCACCACCACCAGAGGTTGCGGCCGTTGAAGGCGACCTTGCCGTTCTCTCCCCAGAACTCACGGTTGGGGGCGTGAAGCTGGTCGTCCTCGATCACTTCCCAGTCGAAGTAGGCGTCGATGGCGGATTGGATATCGGCGATGTAGTGGGGCTTCGGGTCCTCGAGATAGAGGTCCATCATCGTCTGCCCCATGCAGATCGTATCGGCGTTGAGGATACGGTCGTCGAGCTGCCAGTCGGCGGCCTCGGCCCAGGCGTGGGCGGCCTCGCGGAAAGCGCGATCGCCGGTCGCTTCGTAGGCCGCGAACACTCCGGTGTAGAAGGTGCCGGCCTGCCACTGGATGTGGATCTCGCCGCCGTAGGCCCGGGTCTGGAAGTCCACGACCCGGTCCATGACAGACTTGATGAAGGGCTGCGCGGTCGTCGCCTCGGTGTTGACGGTGTAGACCGGGTCGTTGGGGCGGCGGGGCGAAAACGGCACTTCGCGAATGAACGTCTCCCACTCCTCGATGGTGTCGAACCCAGCCGCCGGATCGGTCACCAAAAAGCGCTCTGGCAGCGCCTGCGCGAAGGCCTCGAGGTAGGCGCCCCACTCCGCGGCCGAGGTGATCTCGCCGGCGCCTTCCCAGGCGAAGCCGGCATAGTAGACGAGGTAGCCCTGAGCATCGGTCTCGGTCAAGATGAGCGCGTGGCCCTCGTCGGCCTGCTCGCTCTCCACCTCAATTGCTTCCTGATCACGGCGAGAGGGCACGAGAGCCGCCGTCCCGAGCCCTCGCCCGTCGATCGTCTCCCAGGTGCTCACGCGGGACCCGTCGGCGGCGAGCGTGACCTCCGCCCGGCCGTCGTGCGTCGCGACGCCGACGGCCACCCGTTGCTTGCTCGGGCGTCCGTCCTCGAGGAACTGACTCCTCACCCGCACCAGTTGCGATCCCGGCTCGAGCGTGTAGTGACGCCGCTCGCGCACGTTCTGAAAGGGCTCCTCATAGACATACTCGACAATAAACTCCGCCCGGTCCGGCCGACTTTCGAGGATCTCGACCGACTGATAGACGTTGGGCGTGACCAGTTCGCCGTCGACCCACAGGCCCATGCCGCCGGCGCCGAGCGAGGAGCCGACGTGGTAGACATCGTAGCCTTCCCCATGATCCTCGTGGTAGGACTTCCCTTCCGCGTGTTCCCGATACCACTTCTCGACGATCGGATACGAAACGCGCTTCTTCCAGGCGTCGAGGCCACTGCGTTCGGTCGACTCCCGCAAGGGCGGCCCATAGAGCCGAAAGGCGACGACATCATTCTCAAAAGCGAGGTCATCGAAGCGCTCGGGCACCACTTGGACGCCCGCCGAGAGGCGCAGCGAAAACGTTAGGAACAACAAAAGGGCGAGACGGAGCACGACGCGCTGAAGCATAACGGTAACGGGGGAAGAGTGTTGTGATGAGGAAGGGCACGGCACACGAGGAGCGGTCGGCTCCCGGGATGTTCCCTTCTTTTCAGGTTCTTCATCGCTGCGCACAGAAGGGTCAACAGGATTTGGGCCCGCTGGCGCCCAGTCCTCGCCCTGCGGCGCACCGCATCCCCGCGTCGCGAACCGGCTGATAGGGCACCGCACCTCCTCTACTAGGCATCGGCCCTGAAGGATCTTCGCTGGAGAGAGCGGTGCGGACGCATAGGCTCGATGCCATGAAGAAGCTCAACCTCGTCCTCAACCTCGCGCTCTTCCTCGCCGGCTTGTTCCTCGCCGGGACGGGCGTGCTCCTCGCGTGGCGTCTCCCGCACGGGCGCGGAGCGGGCATGCGGTTCAGCTTTCTCGGACTCGACCGCCACGAGTGGGGCGAACTGCACCTCTGGCTGGGCGTGGCGATGGCCGCGGGCGTGCTCCTGCACCTCGGTTTACACTGGCGCTGGATCTGGCGTGTGGCGGCCCACCAGCACCGCACGGTCGTGCTCAGCCTCGGTTTGCTCACGGTCGCTGTGCTCGGCTTTTTCGCCTGTTATCCGGTGAGCTAAGCCACTCGCCGGCCATGGCGAGCAAGGCGATCCCCCGGTTGATTCCCTGGAGAGGGTATGT